>DATNKA010001173.1:0-3358 GCA_035603655.1 Candidatus Acidiferrales bacterium
AACAACGTGGCGCGACATTCTGGCGCGAAACAGGCTTGGGTGCGATTGCGTTTTCTGGCTTCGGTCTTGGAGTTGGAAGTAGAGGACCACGGCAAAGGTTTTAACGGACGACCGGCAAAGCAGGGGATCGGATTGGTAGCGATGCGCGAGCGCTCAGAGTTGATGGGGGGGCGGATCGCATTTTATACTCCTGCCGACGGCGGTACGGTGTTGCACCTGAGCGTGCCGCGCGAGAAAGTTGAATCTCGGGAAAAGGTCTAAAAACAAAGAGTTAAAACAAGATGACAAAAAAGATCACGGTGTTGCTGGTGGATGATCATGGTCTGGTGCGGCGAGGTTTCCGGCGCATGTTGGAAGATGAACCCGATATGGTCGTCGTGGGGGAGGCCGGGGACGGTGAAGAGGCCGCCAATTTGGCACGCCAGTTGAAGCCAAAGGTCGTGGTCATGGACTGCGCTCTGCCCGGCATGAACGGCCTGGATGCCACTCGGCAGATTCTTGCGGACCTGCCCGAAACAGCGGTGCTGATGCTGAGCATGCATTCGGAAAATACCTGGGTGCGGCAAGCCATCGACGCCGGGGCTAAGGGATACATTTTGAAGAACGCGATGAATCTGGAACTCGGTCCCGCCGTAAGGCGCGTGGCCAAGGGAGAAACCATTTTTGACCCACAGGTCGAGCAGCCATCGGCTCTCAAAGGCGAACGCAGCAGCGGTCTTACTCCGCGCGAACTTGAAGTCTTGCGAATGATTGTGGATGGTAAATCCAACAAGGAAATTGCGGCAGAGCTTGATCTCAGCGCCAACACGATTGCCGTCCACCGCGCCAACATCATGGGCGCCCTCGGCATTCACAAAACAGCCGAGCTGGTGACGTACGCAATTCGTGCCGGGCTGGTAAACGTTCCGTGAATCGCAGATCGTTTCTGCGTAATGTGGCCGGGCTGGCGACAATGTCACAGTGGCCGCTGCTGCGGGCCGGGGGTGCGGTAGCGGATTCGCCTGGCTTTCGATTGGTTGACGTAACGGCCAGCGCGGGCATTCAGTTCCAGCACAATAGCGGCTCCTTTGGAGGAAAGTTCCTGCCTGAAACTTTGGGATCCGGCTGCGCTTTCCTCGATTACGACCGCGACGGCTGGCAGGACATTATCCTGATCAACGGAATGGATTGGCCCGGCCACAAGCAGCGACGCTCCACGTTGCGGCTTTATCACAACAACCGAAACGGCACTTTCACCGACGTCACTACGCAAGCCGGGCTGGACGTTGAAATGTATGGCATGGGCGTCGCCGTCGGCGATTACGACAATGACGGATGCCCCGACATTCTCATCACCTGCGTCGGACAGAATCGGCTATTCCACAATACCGGTAAAGGCACCTTCGTCGACGTAACCCATGCCAGCGGTCTCGGAAAGCACCAGGCGTTTAGCACGTCCGCGCTCTGGTTCGATTACGACCGCGACGGCCTGCTCGATTTATTTGTTTGCAACTATGTGAAGTGGTCGCCCGAGCACGACGTATTCTGCAGCCTCGATGGCAAGCATAAATCCTACTGCACACCCGAGGCCTATCGCGGCGAGACCTGCTGGCTGTTTCACAATCACGGCAATGGCACTTTCGAGGATGTTACCGCTTCGAGTGGGATTTTTGATAGCAGTTCCAAGTCCCTCGGAGTGGCCATGCTCGATGACACGGCGAACGGCTGGCCCGATTTGCTGGTGGCGAACGACACTCAGCCCAACAAGCTATATCGCAACCAGCGCAATGGGACCTTCAAGGACGGGGCAGTCGAGGTTGGACTGGCCTTCAGCGCTGAGGGTAAAGCTCGAGCCGGCATGGGTGTGGACGTTGCCGACTTCACGAACTCGGGCAGCCCGGGAGTGGCCATCACGAACTTCGACAACGAAATGACGGGCTTGTACGAACTCGTGGGAAAGACCTATGAAGACGTGGCTGCACAGGCGGGAGTTGGCTTGGCTTCCAAGAATAGTCTGGGATTCGGATGCGCCTTTGTCGACGCAAATCTCGACGGCTGGCTCGATCTCGGTGTGGCCAACGGCCACATCGATGAGACAGTGCGCAACATTCGGGGGAACGTAGGCTATGCCCAGCCTCCGTTTTTATTTCTCAACAATGGCAACGGGAAGTTTCGCGAGGTGGCTTCGGACCTTGGCGGTAGATTCGATCAGCCGAAGGTCGGACGCGGACTCGCCTATGCCGACTTCGATCGTGACGGCGATTTCGATCTCCTGCTCACTACCAACAATGGTCCGGCATACCTTTACCGGAACGATCAACTTAGTGGAAATCACAGCATTCGTTTTCGGCTGGTCGGCACTAAATCGAATCGCGACGGAATTGGTGCCACCGTCCGCATTGTCAGCGCCGGTTTCAGCCAGTCGCGCATGGTGAAGAGCGGTTCAAGCTATCTGTCGCAATCCGAACTTCCGGTTACGTTTGGTTTGGAGAAACGCGATCGCGTGGAGCGGGTCGTCATCGCCTGGCCCAGCGGGAGGACGGAAGAATTCACAAACTTGGCGGCAGGGAGAAGCTACGAATGCACTGAGGGCAAGGGGATCTCTCCGCAGGACGGTTATTGACCATATCCAATTGTTTCAGGGCCGGATCGCGCTTCCCGAAGCGATGGGTTCAATGTCAACCGATTCGCTGACTGGCAGAAACGGAGTGCTGGGATTCTTCATCCCCCGGGTTGCATAAGGGATCGTGAAGTGGAGTGCTGCCGTCCAAGACCCGGGCGCCATCCGGACTCGGCGGGGACCGTGAGTTCATGGTCGGACCCGTGTATGGTGAAAATGCCGTGTACGCGCACTTCTCACTTTTCTTGGGGAGTCACGTCCCCATCGACGCGATCCGCACGAAACACAATGTCCGGGTAGCGGTGGCTCTGCAAAACCTCCTTCTGCATCTTCCGGTCACGCATTGCACCGCCGCCGTCGCCACTCCTGGCATCCACTACGATTTTGCCGGTGAGCTTGCCTGATGGGGCAGAAAGCCGGAGCGCTCCTTGCTTCAGTTGAAATGTTCCATGAACCGTGTGGAGCACATCGCCCAGCGTGAAATTGATCGTGGTGTGCTGCGGATCGAGTTGTAACGCCGTATCTTGGGCCGCAACTCCAATGCGGGTAAGGGCAAGGAACAGAATCGCGGCAAGCAACGAACGCACGACAACAGGCCATAGAGACGCCCGATCGTGCCCGTTCATCAGTTCGCCGACCTCACCATTGCAGAAGTAAAAGCTCAGAACAAAAACCAGGTCCCATCGCGGCGAGCAAACCCAGCGTCCCGGGCTCCGGGCGTCGATTCTTCATCACGTCTTCGAGCACACAAAGCACCGA
>DATNKA010001174.1:0-6596 GCA_035603655.1 Candidatus Acidiferrales bacterium
CGATGCGGGTCGCTCTGCCAAGCTGTATGCCGCGCTCGGCGCCACGTATGAGCAGCGCAAGGATTTCAAGAGCGCGATTGACGCTTACAAACACGCCATCCGCTTGGATCGCGATAATCTCGACGCCATCCGCGGCCTGGCTGAAAATCTTTTGAACGATGGCCAAATCGATGCCGCGCTTGATCAATACAAAGTCATCGCCGATGCGAATCCAGAAGACGCGCAGACTTATCTCCGCATCTCGGAAATCTACCGCCGCCAGGGAAAGTATGATCAGGCGCTTGATAGTCTGAAAAAAGCCGAAGCCATGGTGCCGGATGCTTTGGAAGTGCCTTACAACATTGCCGTGGTCTACGAGGCTCAGGGGCGGTATGACGAAGCCATCAAAATTCTGCAGGATCTGCTGAAGAAAACCGAGAAGGCTGATAGTAGCTACTCTCAGGCGGACCGCAACAACCGCGGAATTTTTGTCGAACGCCTAGGAATGGTCTATCGCGATCAGGAGAACTATCCTGCCGCAGTCGAAGCCTTCCGCAAAATGATTCCGCTGGGCGATGAGAATGCCAAGACCGGTTATCAGGACGTCATCGACACCTACCGCGAAGCCAAGCAGTGGCCGCAAGCCACAGCTGCCGCCAAAGAAGCCGCACAAAAGATGCCTGATGATCGCGAGCTTAGGATGGTGCTCGACGCCCAACTCGCCGATACTGGCGATGCCGAGAAGCCTCTCGCTGACGTGCGCTCCCTGTTGACGGGCAAGCCTGAAGATCGTGAAGTCTACGTCCGGCTGGCCATCATGTATACGCGACTCAAGCGCTGGAGCGAAGCCGAGGAATCTCTCAATAAAGCCGAATTGCTTTGCACCAAGGCCGAGGACAAGGAGAATATCTACTTCCTGCGGGGATCCACCTACGAGCGCGAGAAGAAATACGAGCAGGCCGAAACGGAATTCAAGAAAGTGCTTTCCGCCAATCCGCAGAGCGCCGTAACCCTGAATTATTTGGGATACATGAATGCCGATCGGGGCGTGCAACTGGAAGAATCGCTTAGCCAGATCAAACTGGCGGTAAGCCTCGATCCCACCAACGGAGCCTATTTGGATTCTCTGGGCTGGGCCTACTTCAAGCTAGGGAAATATGACTTGGCCGAGGAGACGTTGAACAAGGCGTCCCTGAGGATGGGGTCAGATCCAACGGTGCAGGACCACCTGGGCGATCTGTTTCAGAAGACAGGGCGCCTTAAATTGGCAGCCGCTCATTGGGAACGCGCGGTCGAAGAGTGGAATAAGACTGTGCCGGCGGAGGTTGACAGCGATCTGCTGGTGGCCACGCAAAGGAAACTCGACGCCGCCAAAGTACGATTGGCAAAGGAAGAATCGCAGAATCAGTAACTGGTACCGAGTACGGAGCGACAAGTGCCGGGCAAGACAGCCGTCCTCGTATGCTCGGCACCATCTCCTCGGCACCAGGTACTCGCAACTCGGTACCCGCACCTGCTAAACTTCGAGCATGCTGGCCGGCTACGCGGTGCAGGTGGAACATTCCCGCGGACGCCGCTTCCCCGAGCCGACGCATCCTTATCGCAACGACTACCAGCGCGACCGCGACCGCATCATTCATGCCCGCGCCTTTCGGCGACTCGAAGACAAGACTCAGGTTTTCACGCGGCGCTATTCCGACCACTTCCGAAACCGGCTCACTCACACCATCGAAGTGGCGCAGATTACCCGCACTGTCGCGGGAGCGCTCGCTCTCAACGTGGATTTGGCGGAGGCCTTGGCGCTGGTGCATGACCTCGGCCATCCTCCATTTGGCCATGCCGGTGAAAAGGCGCTCGACACCGCTATGCGTGAGCAAGGTTTGTTTTTCGATCACAACCTGCACGCCCTGCGCATCGTCGAAGATTTCGAACAGCGGTACGCCGCTTTTCGCGGACTCAATCTGAGCTTCGAAGTGCGCGAGGGTATCATCAAGCACTCGCGCGATTACGATCCGGCGGAGCATCCGGAGCTGGCGGAGTACTTGCTCGATCAGCGCCCGCCGCTCGAAGCCCAACTCGTCGATCTAACTGACGAGATCGGCTACAACACCGCCGATCTGGACGACGGCTACGAGGCTCATCTTCTTACGCTCGAGCAAATTCGGGAAGGCCTGCCCGTCTTCGAACGGTTCTTGCGGGAGGTCGAGCGGATTTATCCGGATGCAGCTGACAAGCTGCAATTTAACGAGGCGCTCAAACGCGTCTTCAACCGTCTGGCCGGCGACCTCATTACCACCACCCAGGCACGGCTGAAGGAAGCGGAAATCGAAACTCTGGCTGAAGTACGCGCATATGAAGACCGCCTCGCCGCGTTTAGCCCGGAGGTCGAAGCCGAGTGCGCGCAGATCAAAAACTTTCTCTATGAAAATCTCTACTACAGTCCGTCGCTGGCAGGAGAAAAGGACGATGCTGAGCGCATCGTCACCGAGCTGTTCGCTTTCTGGATGAAAAATTCCTCAGCCCTGCCGCTCTATTACCAGGAAAAAGCCGAGGAAGAATCGTTGCCGCGTGTAGTCTGCGACTACATTGCTGGCATGACTGATCATTTCATCGTTGAGCAATATGAGAAGCACTGCGGTGAAAGGTAACGCACATGCTGCGGCACATCACTTCACAGCCGCCACTGCCGTCACCACATCAAACAGAATTCTCGGCCCGCGCCGCACTTCCTCGACGCGAATCCGTTCATCGTTACCATGCTCCGTATTGCCTTCTTCCTCCGTGGCGGTGTAGGGATTGAAACCGTAAGCGTTGATGCCCAGCGGCCGGTAGCGCTGGTTCTCCGTGTACCCACTGGTGATGTGTGGAACCACGGGTGTACCGGGAAAATATTTTCCTGAGACTCTGCGAATGGCGTCATAGAGTGCGGTATTTGTCGGGGAGTAATTGGCCTCGCGGAATTCAGCGATCATCGGTTCGACGGTTACGTTAGGATCGTCCACCACTTTCCGGATCTGCTCCAGCAGTGCCTGGGGATTTCCTCCCGGCAAGATACGCACATCCAGATTCGCCCACGCCTCGGGCGGAATGACGTTGGTCTGTTCCGACCCACCCATCATGGTGAGCGAAATTGTGTCGCGCAGCAGAAAGTTTAGCGACGCGTCTCTTTCCACGTCCTGCTGAAACTTCGGATCCTCGATGGCCTTGGAGATGTTGCGATATTCTCGCGCCCGTTCGGGCGGTTCGGAGGGCGCCATCTCGCGCAAAAACTCCTCGACCACGGGTAAGACTTTCAGCGGTGTGCGGTAGGCAAGAATGCGGTCCAGCGCGTGGACTAGGCGATTCGGCGCGGAATCGGGAATAGGGCGCGAAGCATGTCCTGGCCTTCCATGAGCTACAACGCGCAACCAGAAAGTTGTCTTCTCGCCCACGTCAACTCCGACATACTTCACTTTGCCGTTTTCGAGCAGGTTCTCACCGCCTTCATTGATCAGGAACTCCGCGTTCTCGAGCAAGTCCGGCTGATGTGCGATAAACCAGTCCGTGCCCGTGCCTTCGGCTTCTTCGTCGGCTACGGCGAGAAAGATTACGTCCCGGTCGAGTTCCACCTTCTCGCGCTTCAGCATGACCATCACAACCAGCTGCGCGAGCCCTTCATCTTTCATGTCCTGTGCGCCGCGCCCCCAGAGCCAGCCGTTCTTGATCTCGCCGCTGAAGGGCGGAACTTTCCAGTGTGCGGCATCGCTGGTGACCACATCCATGTGGTTGAGCAGGATGATCGGCTTCTTCGCTTCCGAGGTGGTATGCGATATGCGCGCCCAAACATCACCGCGGCCCGGGGTAAATTCGAAAACGCGATTCTCAATAGCTTCCTGATCGAGAATCTTCTTGTAAAAAGAAACAGCGCGCATCTCATGTCCGGGCGGGTTCGTTGTGTCGATGCGCAAGTACTCCTGCATCCAGGTTAGCGCGAGATCGGAATATTGCTGCAGATGGTCGGCAGAAATGTTAGTGGAAGCCAAAGTGGCGTCCGGTAGTTCAGCCGAGGCTAGGGCCTCGGCCGATCCCTTGCCTCCGCCGAGAAACAGCGCTACTACCAGTAAATGCAAGATTCCATTGAGTATCTCTGCGCGCAGAGGTATCCAGCTGGAAATTCCAACGGTCGACAATTCCAAGGTTCCTCTCCCGGAAAACAGCCCGCCGTACGCAGTTTTTATACCAGGTTTGGCAAAATTACCGTGCGCAAACCCGTGCAGGCGCACCCACGGCTTCCGATGAGGATACAATGCCTTTGGATACAAGCATTTGGCACCTCAACCCGAAAGTGGGTTTTGGCATCTGACCTGTAGTAGGGATAAGCAGGTACTGAGAGATATTCGGTACCTGAGTTTTGTTTCAAGGTGCGTAGCGTCAGCGCACTCTCAGTGTAGTGGCTTTAGGGGACGCAATCTAGAAACCCGCAACACGCCGATTTTTGGCGTGCTGGAGTGGAGCCCACGATGCTCCCCCCAAAATGGAGGAAGTTTTCTATGAACACTCGCATGCTCGCTACTTTGCCTCTGGCCGCAGTGCTGGCATTTCCGGCTCTCGCGCAAAGTTCGTCACCAACCACCCAAGATCAGTCCAACCCGCCGGCGGCGTCGCAGACCAGCCAGTCCGATAACACGAACGGTTCGGGCAAGCAGCCTCTACAGGCGCCCGCGCGCGAGGGATTCTGGGGCCGGGTGAATCCGTTCGCCCGCAAAAGCTATGTGAAACGCCAGACTGATCCCATTCGCGACCGCGTGAATGAACTGGATGATCTGACCGCTGCCAACGGCAAGGCGATTAAAGATACCGATGCGCGTGCCCAGGCTGGCATCAAGCTGGCTTCGGACAAGGCCAATGAAGCTGATCAGCATGCCGTCGATGCCGGCAACAAAGCGACGATGGCGCAGCAGAGCGCACAACAGGCGACGACACGCATCCAGACGGTGGAGACGGTGGTCGGCAACATCGACCAGTACAAGGCTTCGAATCAGACTGAAATCCGCTTCAAACCCGGACAGACCGTACTGAGCAAGAACGCCAAGGACGCTTTGGACGAAATGGCCAACGGCGTGAAGGGGCAGCGCGGCTACATCATCGAAGTGCAGGGTTTCTCTTCCGGGAAGGGCCAGATCGCAATTACAAACTCGCAGAAGATGGCGGAGTCGGTGGTTCGCTACATGGTGCTTAACAGCGAAATTCCTGTCTACCGGATTTATCTGGTTGGTATGGGAAATGCCCCGGTGGCCAGCACAGACGACAATGGGAAAACCAAACACATGAGCGGCGGCCGCGTGGAAATCAGCCTGCTGAAGAATGATCTGGAACAACTGGCATCGAGCGGTTCCTCCACTCCGAGCACCAGTCCGGATCAGCAACAGCAGCCAAAGTAGTCTTGAAGTTTTAGCCGGGACAAAGAGCGCCTCGCTCGTGTCCCTCCCCCAACGAAAAGCCCCTCGCTTGCGAGGGGCTTTCGTTTAGTGAGCAGAATATTCCAGGGGCGTTTTCCCGCTTTCAAGCTCTATCCCGCGTTGTGGTGAAAATGAACTAGCAACATGTGAGCTACGAAGCCGACGACAAACCAGACTGCCGCTTCGAGAATTCGCTTAAATCGCGTCGTCATCAGCAAAGAATACGCCAACTTCTGCATTCTGTGTCAGGTGTTCGCTGACTATTCAGGCGCGATACCCTCCGGGACTGATTCCGAAGCCATTCAGCTTAGATTGAAGCGTGGTGCGCTTTAAGCCGAGGCGGGCCGCCGCACCGTTGGGGCCGCCGAGTTGGCCCTTACATTCCCGAAGGGCGCGGAGAATGCGTTGACGTTCCTTGTCGCGAAGCGTCTCGGTCTCGTCCGAATCCGACTCCGCATGCAGTTCGCTGAGCGGCACTTGCAAAACCAGACCTGGAGTGAGAATTACCGAACGCTCCACAAAATTTTCCAGTTCGCGGATATTCCCCGGCCAGGCCCACTGCACCAGCGTCTCCATCGTTCTGGCCGGGATGCTCAAAATGGATTTGTTCATCCGATTCGCATATTTCCGGACAAAGTGCTCGATGAGCAGAGGAATGTCCTCCCGCCGCTCCCGCAGTGGCGGCGTCCGAAGCGGAAAGACATTCAAGCGGTAATAGAGGTCGCTACGAAACTCTCTTCGGTTCACACTGTCCAGTAGCTCCCGGTTGGTGGCGGCCACGAGGCGGAAATTTACCTTTAAAGTCTGCGTGCCGCCCAGACGCTCAAACTCCTGATCCTGCAGCACCCGCAGCAGTTTGGGCTGCAAATCCAAGGAAATCTCTCCGATCTCATCGAGAAAGAGAGTGCCTAGGTCGGCCAGCTCGATCCGGCCCAGCTTCTTGGCGACTGCGCCGGTAAAGGCGCCCTTCTCATGGCCAAACAGTTCGCTCTCCAGCAAGCCCGACGGAATGGCGGCGCAGTTCAGCTTGATGAAGCTATTATCCTTGCGCTTGCTCATACGGTGGATGGCGCGTGCGACCAATTCCTTGCCGGTGCCGGTCTCGCCCAGCAGCAGCACCGTGGCGTCGCTGGGAGCGACCTTCGCCACTTTTTCCATCACCCCTTTCAAGGCGTCACT
>DATNKA010001175.1:0-9072 GCA_035603655.1 Candidatus Acidiferrales bacterium
TGCTCTACTCCGGGGCCTGAGCCTGACGCCGGCGCAGGCACAGTTCGATGCCAACATTGCCTGCCATAGCGATCCGCGAACCACAGAGTCATTCAAGAAGAAGCTATGGGACGGGTATGAGATTTCACTTGGGCTGTGCCCCATTCCTGGAATATGGATGCACGGCAGCGATCTACAACTCTGCGGGGAAAGTCGTGTTTCGGACGACCGGCTAGGGTGGCGGCTGTCCCTCACATGAGCATTGCTATTTCCCCGCCAACTCCCGCTTCACCGCCTCACTGACCACCTTCCCATCCACCCGCATACCCGCGCCCGAAAACCGTGCCATGACGTTCTTCATCACCGCACCCATATCTTTCATCGCAGGAGATCCCATCTCGGCGATTACGATCTTCACTCCGGCGACAATTTCATCTTCGCCGGCCGCTTTGGGCAGATAGCTCTCGATCAGGACAATCTCCGCGGCTTCTTTGTCGGCCATTTCTTGGCGACCGCCTTTGG
This sequence comes from Candidatus Acidiferrales bacterium, assembly GCA_035603655.1. Lineage (GTDB taxonomy): Bacteria > Acidobacteriota > Terriglobia > Terriglobales > Acidobacteriaceae > Sulfotelmatobacter. The sequence goes on from DATNKA010001175.1 coordinate 502, forward strand.
TAAACTGCTCGACGGATTCCTTGCGCTGTTTGATCAGCGTCGCCAGCACGGCCTGGGATTCCTTCTCATCAAGCGGCGCCATCTTCTCGATCTCGCGATTCTTGAGTGCGCTCTTGACCATGCGCAGGGTGGAGAGCCGCTGCTCCTCGCGGGCCTTCATCGCTGCCGTGATGTCTTGCTGGATTTGTTCGATCAAGCTCATCAGGGAATTATAGACGGTGCTGGACCTGCGCCAGAAAGCAGCTGGTCCTAAGCTTGACCGTGCAAAAGACTGGTATTGTGGCCGGAATCACGACAGCGGAGCGCGCTTCCAGTAGACTTATAAATTACTTCACTCATAAAGGGCTCTTACCTATGCTGCGCAAGAACCGTCTTTTTACTCCCGGCCCGACGCCCCTGCTACCGGCGGCGCAAACCGCCATGGCGTCATACACAGCGCACCACCGCACCGCCGACTTCCGCGCACTGTTCCAGCGTGTCCTTAAGGACATGAAGGATTTCATCGGCACCAAGAACGACGTCCTGGTACTGGCTTGTTCGGGCACGGGCATAATGGAGGCTTCGGTATCGAACCTGACTTCCCCGGGCGACAAGGTTCTGGTGCTCACCGCCGGAAAGTTCGGTGAGCGCTGGACGGGTCTGGCCAAAGCTTTCGGCTGCAACCTGGACGTGCTGTCCTTGCCTTACGGCACTACGTTTTCGCTGGATGATATTCGCGCCAAGCTCACCTCCGACGTGCGCGCCGTCTTTGTGCAGGCTACTGAGAGTTCCACCGGCACGCGGCACGACATCAGAAGCATCGCAAAGGTGGTTCGCGAATATGACGACACTCTCCTGATTGTCGATGCCATCACTGGCCTTGGCACGACTCATCTCGATGTGGATGGCTGGGGCGTGGATGTGATTATCGGCGGTTCGCAGAAGGCGCTGATGATGCCGCCCGGCTTGGCGTACTGTGCTGTGAGCGAGAGGGCATGGAAGCGGATGGATGCGACGACTTCCCCGCGCTACTACTTCGACCTGCGCAAGGAACGCAAGTCCGCGGCCAAGGGCGAATCGTCCTACACCCCGGCAACGTCGCTGTTTGCCGCTTTGGGAGCCGCGTTGGAATTTATACGCGAGATGGGCCACGGCGACTTGGCCAAGGGACGCGAAGCCTTGGTCGACAATGCCGAACTCTGCGCGGAGATGACGCGAGCAGGGGCGCAGGCTCTGGGCCTAAGATTGTATGCCGCTTCACCCGCGGCCGCGCTGACCGCGATCTGCTCGCCCGAAGGAATTGACTCCGGAAAGATCGTAAAAGAATTCCGCGAGTCTTTCGACGCGGTGGTGGCTAACGGCCAAAGCGAAATGAAAGGTCAGCTGTTTCGCATCGCGCACATCGGCTATTACGATTACCTGGACACGATCGGCATTCTAGGCGCGCTCGAACACGTTCTCGCCCAGGTTACCGGAAAACCTGTCGCATATGGAGGGGCTTTGCAAGCCGCCCAGGCGGTTTATGCGCGCGGGCTGTCCAAAGATCCGCAACTGGTAGAAGTTTGAGGATCGCTCATAGCGCGCCTCATCCTAGTTGACGGTAAAGTCCATAGCACTCGAAGTCTCCGCCAGTGTGCCGCCGCTGCCGTACATGCCCACGGCCATGCTACTTGTGGCCGGGTTGGTTACAGTAACTGCCACGGTTGCCGGAGTTGCGATATCAGAAGCCGCAATCGTCGCAGTAAGTTGGTTCGCACTCACGAAAGTTGTAGTTTGTGCCATACCGTTCCAATTGATCGTCCCATTGCTCGAGAAGTTGCTGCCGTTGACGGTCAGCACGAATGCAGCACCCCGGGAAGTCATACTGTTCGGTGCCAGCGCCGAGATAGCGGGCATGGATCCAGGTTGCGCGGCCATGGTGGCTTTGGAGCTGTATCCGCACGCCAGCGTGAAAGCGGTGAGCGCGGCCAGTAAAACTGTTGACGATGTTTTCATGACTATCCCCCCGGGCGTTTGCCCATTGACGGAGTCTATGAACGCAGAGGCCGGAGTGTGTCAGGGGAGTGTCAAATGTCTGTCAAGGTCTTGTCGTCGTAGGTTGGCGGCCGGTTAGCAGGCGAAGCTTTGAGAAAGGGATGAGCGCATCCGTGAAAATTGTTATAGCGGAAAAAATCTCCGCATCTGCGGTTGACCAACTTAGAGAACCTGGCTGGGAGGTTCTTACCTCGGACCAGATCGAGGGCAAGCTCACGGCCGAATTGGAGTCCGCCGACGCACTGATCGTGCGCTCTGCGGTCCAGGCCGACGCCGCTCTGTTGTCTCATGCCAAGAAACTGCGGGTTATCGGGCGGGCCGGCGTGGGGGTGGACAACATCGACCTGGATGCGGCGACACGCCAGGGCATCGCTGTAATGAACACTCCCGGGGCAAATGCCGTGGCGGTAGCGGAACAAGCTCTCGGGATGATGCTGGGCATGGCTCGCCATCTTTGCCGCGCGGATGCCCTCATGCATGCCGGAAAGTGGGAAAAGAAATCGCTGCAAGGTACGGAGCTTCGCGGCAAGACACTTGGAATTGTCGGCCTTGGCCGCGTCGGCATGGAAGTGGCACGACGCGCCCGGGCCTTTGGGATGGAGTTGATCGCCCATGATCCCTTCGTTTCGGTGGCCGTCGCCAAGGAACTCGGGATTCGCTGCGCCAGCCTCGACGAGGTCTATGGAGCGTCTGATTACATCACTCTGCATGTGGGCCTGACCCCGCAGACCACCGGCATGATCAACACTGGCGCAATCAAGAAAATGAAAAAAGGCGTTCGTCTGGTGAATTGCGCACGCGGAGAGCTGTTGAACGAAGTCGATTTGGTGCAGGCCCTGAAACAAGGTCAGGTGGCGGCCGCGGCTCTCGACGTTTTCAACGAGGAGCCCCTGAAGAACTCGCCACTTCAGACTATGGAGAATGTCATCCTCACCCCCCACATCGGAGGCTCCACGCACGAGGCGCAGGAAGCTGTGGGGGTGCAGATTGCCCAGCAGGTGCGGGAGTATCTGAAGCATGGCGTTATTCAGAATGCAGTCAACGTTCCTTCGGTTTCCGCCGAGGAGTACGCCGAAATGCAGCCCTACATCGTGTTAGCCGAACGTATGGGAGCCTTTCTGGCGCAGATCTCCGCAGGGTCGATTGAAGAGATTTCACTGCGCTACAGCGGACATATCGCAGAGTGGAAGACGGAACTGATTCGTAACGCGGCCATCAAAGGCATCCTCAATCAGGCGCTCGATGAAAAAGCTAACTTGGTGAATGCGGCGTCCCTCGCGGATCTCCGCGGACTTCGCGTCCACGAGGCCCATAAGGCGAAGGCGTCCACCGGCGGCGCTGGCAGCGTACTCTCCGTCTTTTTGAAGAGTTCATCGGAGGAGCACATGGTGAAAGGAGCCGTTCTGCATGGAAACGCGCCACGCCTGCTGCACATTGACGACATTGATGTGGAAGCTCCGCTGGAACGCGATCTGATCTACCTCCGCAACCGCGACGTCCCGGGTGTGATCGGCAAAGTGGGCACGATTCTCGGCGAAAACGAAATTAATATCGCCGACTTCTCGCTGGGACGGCGCAGTTCGGGGGCGACATCGGAGCCGCGCGAGGCCATTGCCGTAGTCCACGTGGATGGCCGCGTCCCGGAAGATGTTTTACGGAAACTTGAGGAGATTCCAGCGGTCAGGCAGGCCAAAGCGGTGCAGCTTTTCTGAACAGGGTTTAGGCTTTAGTAAGGCTTCGTTGCTCTATGCGTCGCTCTAGACCAGGAGCGAGCAGACTCACGATTCCGCACTGTCGCGCCGAAGCTTGCGGCCCTCCGCCAGCAGAGCCATCGAATGCATTAAGTTCTGCAACGTGACAATGCCCACCAGTCGCTGGTCCTCGACCACTGGAATGATGCTCAGATTACGCGCCGTAAGTTTGCGAAAAGCGGAAGCCAGAGACTCCTGCCGCAGGGAAACCTCGAACAGCTTGTTCATAACGGCCTGAACATATCCGTTGCCTTCCGCACGCAGCGCGTCCAGGATGCGCTGCCGTGAAATTACGCCCACCATATCGCTGCCGCGAACTACCGGGAAATCATCTTGCAGAGAATGTACCGCTTTATCCAGGGCATCTTCGAGCGTGTCCGCCGGCGAAAGGGTCGAGAAATCAGTAAGCATCACTTCTTCCAGCCGAACATTATCCAATACCGACTGGAAGATGACCGCGCGTTCTTCAAGCTGCGCCGCCGAAAAGATAATGACACCGACCATGGTAAGCCAGGTGTTGCTGAACAAACCCGCGATCATCAGGACCATTGCCAGGGCATGGCTGATGGAGACTGCACGGCGGGTTGCTGCAGCAGAATCGATACTTCGCGCGAAGTAAGCCCGCAGGATACGACCGCCGTCCAGAGGATACGCGGGCAGAAGATTTAAGCCAGCTAAATAGAGGTTAGCCCACACCAGGCTGCGCGGCAGGTTAGCCGACTGAAGCCAGGGCCACTGCCCCAGATTCGCTCCAGGAACAGTGGCATAGATCACTGCGGCCGCAATGACAGCGAACGCCAGGTTTACCAGTGGCCCGGTGAGAGCGATGCGGACTTCACGCTTCCACACAGCTGTCCCCGACTGGGGAGTTTCCGTGCGCGATTCGTCAAACACGGTCACACCGCTGAGCGGCAGAAGAATAACCGCCTTGGGAATTAGCCCGGCGCGCCGAGCTACCAGCATGTGTCCGATTTCATGAGCGGCAACGCAAGCCAGCACGATTCCAACCAGCGCCAGATCCCGCGGCCCATTGGCCGATGGATGCACGCTGTATTCCGTCCAGAAAACAAATAACGGGAGGATCAGGAAGGTCAGGTGGATGCGCACTTCCACACCAAACAGCCGCCCGACGTGGACCGAAAAACTTCTCATAGGTTTTGACTACTACAGTTATTTTACATGGTCGGATATATTGGGCTCGATACCCGAAGGTTCAGAGCCATGCGCGTGATCGCCGGCAAATATCGGGGGCACCCTCTGCGTTCCTTGAATGGTAAGGATACCCGTCCCACCTCCGATCGCCTCCGCGAAACGCTGTTCAATGTGCTCACCGCCGGCAATCCCGCAGCACTTGAAGGGAGCGTGTGGTTGGATCTGTTTGCCGGGACGGGAGCGGTGGGGATCGAAGCGCTGAGCCGCGGAGCCAAGGAAGTCTTCTTCGTAGAGACCTCCGCTCAAGCCACAAAGGTGATCGAGCAAAACCTGCAGAGTCTGAAAATCGCGGATGGATACAGAATTCTGCGCGATGATCTTTCTGGAGTCGTCTGGCGCCTGCAGCGCGAACACATCGCGGCCGACGTTGTATTTCTCGATCCACCGTATCAGATGCGGGATGCCTATGAACGGAGCCTTACGGCATTGGCCGATTCATCGTTGGTCTGGGCCATGTCGCTGGTGATTGCGGAGCATGAAAAGAAGTTTAATCCAGGCGCCGAATACGGATCGCTGCGAAGGGTCCGAAAATTGATGCAAGGGAATAGCGCCCTTAGTTTTTACCGCATCGGCGGACGCCCGGACTTGAACGAGTAAGTGGCCTCCAGCTTACATCAGCAGTTCATTCGCGCGGTGAACGATGGGATGCTGCATCTCCTGCAGATCGTTTTTCACCATATTGAGGCCGTAGACGCAGCCCTCAAACTCCCGTGAAAGGTGAGCGAAGAGCGGAGCCACCTTGGCATATTCAAAGTGTTCGAACTTCGACACAATGTGATAGCTTTCTTTCCCCGCTTTCATCCACTCCACAAAATTCTCGAGGCGATGGCGGCGCAGCCGAAACTGGTTGATGCTTTCGGGAAACATCCCGGCGAAAAACAGTGCGTAGTCTCCAATATGCTTCCGCACCTGACGCTCGCGATCGAAGGAAGGCGCCGGACCGTAGACGGGGTCGGATTCCAGAATCATTTCGCCCAAGTCAGCGAGGGGCCGGTCGGCCACATCGTGAATCTTGAACAACTGGTTGGCTTCGCAGAACTCGGTGAGCAAGTGCGAGACATAGGCCACAACTTGCGGATCGCGGATACCGATCTCCTCAGCGTAATGGCGTCCCACCAATTCCTGGAAAAGCTGACGCAGTGGATGAGATTCCGGAATCATTTGTTTGGCCTCCTTAAAAGCCGCGTTACAAATCACTCTGGCACTATGTTAGTAACTAGTTACCTCAGCTACACTACAAAAGCAAATGACTTTTGTATATCCAGGGCATCACTTTCATCAATCATTAGAGGACACTTGCGCCCCCAAAGTTTGCCTCAGCGTTTCTGTTGGCACACCCCCGCATTGGCTGCTAATTCCATCGTGTTAGCCCGATAGAATGGACCAACAGGAGGAAATCAGCCAACTATGGAACGAATAAACATCTCCAGCGGCACACCGTGGGAACCCATTGTCGGTTACTCTCGTGCGGTCAAAGTCGGGCCCAACGTGCATGTCTCAGGCACCACCGCGACCGGGCCGGACGGCAAGATCGTCGGCGTGGGGGACGTCTACGCCCAAGCCGTGCAGGTGCTCAAGAACATCGAAAGTGCCTTAGAGAAGGCCGGCGCCACATTGAAGGACGTGGTGCGCACGCGAATGTATGTAACAAACATTGCGGAGTGGGAGAAAATCGCCAAGGCTCATGGGGAATTCTTCTCCTCCATTCGTCCGGTTACTACGATGGTACAGGTGAGCGCTTTGATCTCACCGGAAATCCTGATCGAGATCGAAGCCGATGCTTACGTCATCGGGAAGTGAGAGTAGAATTCCTCATTCCAAAATTCTACGAAACAATTCTGGGGAGCGAATGTGAAGAATCATCCGTGGATCGTTGTTCTTGCTTTCGTGATTTCCGCAGCCGCGCAACAGCAACCGAAGGACGGTCCTCCCTCTGAATCTTGGACCGTGATCCGGACAGGCACTCTGATCGACGGCAAGTCCGATAAACCGATGCACGGGCAGGTGATCGTCATTCACGGTAACCGCATCGAGAGTGTGGGCGATGCACCGGTTGCCAAGATTCCCCCCGGCGCAACGGTGATTGATTTGTCGAAAGCGACGGTCTTACCGGGTCTCATCGATTCTCACACGCATATTTTCCTGCAGGGCGAAGACCCCGCGCAGGGTGGCTACGATGTCAACATCCTGAACGCTCCGCTCGCCCTGCGCGCGGCACGAGCCACGGTTGCAGCGCGGCGGGCATTGGAACAGGGCTTCACGACCCTGCGCGATGTGGAGACCGAGGGTGCTGGTTATGGCGACGTGGGTATTAAGCAGGCCATTGAACAAGGATATATTCCTGGCCCGCGTCTTTTCGTCTCGACTCGCGCCATCTCCACCACGGGTGGGTATCCGCTGGAGGGTTACGCTCCCGAACTAGACATGCCCAAAGGCGCCCAGATTGTCGACGGGCCAGTCGAGGCTCGCAAAGCAGCGCGCGAGCAACTCGATCATGGCGCTGACTGGATCAAGGTCTACATGACGCATCGTTCATGGGTCGGCAGGAATGGCGAACTGGTCTCGCAGCCCACGCTGACGGTTGAGGAGTTGCGGGCGATCGTGGATGAAGCTCACGGCTGGGGTAAGAAGGTTGCGTGCCACGCTTACGGCGGAATCGGCCTGCTCCGAGCCCTCGATGGCGGATGTGATTCCATCGAGCATGGCCTCGATCTCGACGACCGAGCCATCGCCCAGATGGTGAAGCAAGGCACCTGGTATGTGCCTACCATCAGCGCCTACTACCACGATTGGGCTCCGGCGGACACTCCCGCCGGGCAGCGCGACCGCCTGCGGGTTTCGTTGCATGAGCCGTCCTTCAAGAAAGCGCGCAAGGCGGGAGTGAAGATCGCCTTCGGAACCGACATGGGTGGAATTCCCTGGACCGAGCCCATCGCGCAGGAATTTTCGCGCATGACGGAGCTGGGCATGCCGCCGATGGAAGCTATTCAGAGCGCAACCTCGCGCGCCGCCACCCTGCTCGACATGGATGGAAAGATCGGAGTGATTGCGCCGGGAGCTTTTGCCGACGTGATTGCGGTCAGCGGCGACCCACTGCACGACATTAAAGCACTGGAGTATGTGCAATTCGTAATGAAGGACGGAAAAGTCTTCAAGAGCGACAGCGAGAAGCAACCCTACCAATAAGAGCAAATTTCCGAGGCGGGTTAGCGAAATAAAGATTTATTGATTTTTATTTCAATTTCCTTGACATCAGCTTCGTCACGGGCATAATTCATCAATCCGAATTTTGGTCTGCGGAATCTGGCTCAGTCCGGAGCCAGAGGAGGTTTTATGAGTGTGCTGGAGCTTTGTGACAGGGAAATCGCGGCCGTCCCTCTGGGCGCTACCGTGGCCGACGCCATCAATAAAATGCTCGACCACCACGTCGGAGCTGTCGCCGTTGTGGACTCCGAATACCGGGTAGCCGGAATTTTCACCGAGCGTGACGTGCTCCGCAAAATGGCTCTCAGCCGCACCGACCCGGAGACCGCGTCCATCCGCGAACTGATGACCACGCCGGTGGAAATGGCCACCCGGCGCACCGGCCCCGGCG
>DATNKA010001176.1:0-4434 GCA_035603655.1 Candidatus Acidiferrales bacterium
CTTCTCATCCTCCTCGTCGAACCAGCCTTGCGCAAATGCCATGCCCATTTGCAGCCAGCAGGTATCAATCGTTGAAAGCTCCCAATCTGGCAACCGTAGTCCGGTCTCCATATCGATAAGGTGGTAATAGAAGCCACGATAACCCGCGGTGCCAGACCGTTGTTCGCCCTGCGGTAATTGCTCAAAGAACCGGAGCGTCCGCAGCGTGATGTCTCGTGCCTGATTGCGTGTGATCCAACCGCGCTCAACTCCAATTGGCCACGCAGTTAGAGCGAAGCCTGTCCCCGTGATGCTGCAAGCGGCCGGCGTCGACCAACGATCTGCCATCAGGCCGTTGCTATGGTTCACACGCTCCCAGTAAAAGGAAAAAGTGCGATGCTCAATATCGCTGAGCAACTGGGAATCCGAAACGCGCGCCGTAATGGCCTTCGCCCATATCGGACTAGAAACAATTCCCGCGGCAGCAGCGCTGAGGAAACTGCGGCGGGTCAGTGTCGGAGGCTCGCCGGGCATGGTCCAGTCAGTATAACGGGGAGGATACCAGAGCCGGGGGTTATGGTTGGCGCTGGGCCATAGCGCTCACGGAGAATCGTCCCGATCTTCCGTCAAGGATCAAAACGCGTTATCGAGATTTCTCGCCAACCTTCGCAGCCCCGACGGCAACAGATACAACTAGCTTGGAGCTTCCCCCTTCTCCTTCGTATGCTCCGAGTCCCTTGCAAAGGAGCTGACCCTAATGATCACGCACCCAGCTTCCGCAGCCCAAATTGTCTCAACCACTCGACAGAAAGCAATGCTCGCTCTCTCCTGTCTCGCCCTCAGCACACTGGGGATCACCCATGCCGCAAATGCTCAAGAAGCTACCTATGTAATCTTCGATCCTCCGGGCTCGACCTACACCCAACCCAACAGCATCAATTGGGAAGGTGCCATCGCGGGATACTACCGTGACGCGCAGTCCGTGAGCCACGGCTTCCTGCGTGATCGTGACGGCACGATCACAACGTTCGATCCTCCGGGCTCGACCTACACCTACGCGGCAAGCATTAACCGGATTGGCATGATCGCGGGGACCTACAATGACGCGCAGGGCGCCAGCCACGGCTTCCTGCGTGATCCTGACGGCACGATCACAACGTTCGATCCTCCGCGCTCGACGAGCACCGACGCTACAGCCATTAATGGGAGGAGGCAAATTACAGGAACTTATAGCACGAACCGGGGGCTTAGCGCTCATGGCTACCTGCGCTATCGCGATGGCACCTTCACGATCTTTGACGCTCCGGGCTCCGGTACCATCGTCTTCGACATCAACAATAAAGGGGAGATCACAGGGTCCAACGTTGACGGGATTGTCGTTCACGGTTTCCTGTGGGCTCGCGATGGCACCCTCACAACTTTCGACGCTCCGGGCTCGAACTACACGAACCCCATAGGCATTAATCGAACGGGGGAGATCACCGGATTTTACCTGGACAATAGGAGTGCGTCGCACGGGTTCTTGCGCTCTCGGGACGGCACCCTCACAGTGGTCGATTTTCCGGGGGCGATTTTGACCGGCCCTGTCGGCATCAATTCCAAGGGGGTTATCGTGGGGGTCTACAATGACGCGGATTTCGCGAACCACGGGTTCCTGCGCTCTCGCGATGGCACATTTACAACCTTCGATCCTCCGGGCTCCACAGATACCAACCCCTACGGAATCAACTCTGCGGGAACAATTGTTGGGGTGGCCAATCAGGGGCACGGGTTCCTACGCATCGAGGACAAATGAGAAGGGGATTGAGCAAGGAGACAAGAATTAGCAGTCCATTCGGGGGGGAGGAAATGGTTGGTGTCCTCTGAGAGACGCCGACCCCAACCGCTGATAGCAGCCAAGGCGGTGTACGCCAGGTTCGAAAAAGCGATACGCGCTTTGCCAATTATGTGGCGGTTTCAGTCAACTGGTGTTACCAGGCGATGTCACAAGCTTGCTCCGTCCGTTCGCCCGTCAGCTGGGGTTTTGAGCGCCGAACTCCCCCTTCAATGTCTTCTGGCTGTTTCCGTTGCGCGAGTTGCCCCGGTGGTGACCCGCCGGATCGTGCTTCTCGTAGCCCAAATGATCGGTCATCTCGGCCTGGAGTGCTCGTTCCAGAATGGCTTTGGTCAGCTGCTTGAGCAGACCGTTTTCACCGATGATATCCTCGGGCTTCTTGTAGTCGGTGAGCAGTTGGTCGATCAACTTCTTGTCGATTGCCATGGGTTCTCCTATTTTCTTACTCCCATGTCCGTTTACACAGTTCTATTTACACCCTCCAGTCCACAAGCGGAACCAAAGGTGGCAGCGATTCTTTCGATCTTCGAAACCTGTCTACGGATCAAGCTACCCGTGCGCGAATATCTATCCGCCGTGCTACCGGGCTTGGCCAATCTGCAATTACAGCGCCTACCCGATCTAACACAGACGGCTTGGGCCGGCCAGCACTAAAAGTCAAATAGGCAGCGCGACCGATGAAGAGACCCTATACCGATAAGCAAGGCCAGTACCTGGCGTTCATTTACTATTACGGCAAAATCCACCGGCGCCCACCTTCGGAGTCCGATATGCAACAATACTTCCAAGTCTCCCCGCCTTCCGTACACCAAATGATCTTGACGCTTGAAACTCATGGCCTTATCGAGCGAAGACCGGACCAAGCTCGATGCATCCGTCTGCTGATTCCGCGCGACGAGCTACCGGACTTGATCTAGCGTGGCCATTTGGACGCAGCGGACGCTTACGGCGAGTTTCGTCTGACGCTTACGTTGCAACATCGCCATAACGCGTTTTTGACCCTTGACCGGGAGCCGATTCTCGCTGAGCGTTATCGCCCTGTTGGTAACAACTGGGAACCGATCTACAGCAAATGAGTACCACAAGCCGAGCGTCCGATTACTTGCGGATACAACCTGTATCGCTCATCCGGTTCGTAATTTTTCACTTCTTGCTCTGCTTAACGCTGGGCAGGAAGGCTATTCACGAAGTCGGTGATCTGTGAAATCACCTCCTCCTCTCGGAAGAGGAATATGAAGTGGGTGGCGTTGGGAATCACGATCACCTTTGCATGGGGCTGCTCACGAAAGATAGCAAACTGCGCTTCCTTGCGACTCGTTTCTGCGGCTCGATAGGCTGCGAGTTTTGCCGGGTCGCTCGTCTGACTTGGATAGGAAGCTGAAGGATAAGAAAAAATCGCTAGAAGCGGCGTATCGATAGAGTGGAAACGTTCTTCTTCGAGCGCCACAGATTCGTTTGCATATCCATGCCCAAGCCACTCGCCGACCCTCCCATCCTCACCGATACGATAAAGCTGGCGCACCTCCGCTTCTGGGATGATGCCACCGTAGTAGCCTTTCATGTAATTCTGGTAGGCAGAAATGCTGGCAAGATCACTGGCTTTCGGTGAGGGGCCCGTTGCGCCTTCGACTTCGCCTCGAAGTTCGGTGAGGTTGATCTGAAGCAGCGCCATGTCCGCCAATGTCTTCGATATAAGGCCGTCATCGTAGAGGTGCTTCTGTAATGCCGAAAGATCGTCTCTGAGCTCCGCCAATGCCGGTGTGTAGTCACCATGCTTGGGGTTGTAGAGAGCGAAAGTGCTTCCGGCATCGAGATAGATGAGCGCTACAGCCCGCCCTGGATGATAGGTGGAGATGGCGCTCAGTTCCTCTCCCGCAATCGAATGCCCGACGAGGATTGGATCAGCGATGTGCAAGGCGTCAAGAACGTCGACGACATCATCTCCGAGCCGCCTTGGGTCATAACCCGTTTGAGGCGCGGAGGACTGACCAGACCCGCGCCGCGTGATCCCAATCACGTGATAATGCGCCGCGAGCTTCGGCCCTAAGCTGTCAAAAACGTGAGCCGTGCTTCCGCCACCTACGAGAAGTACGAGGCTGCGTCCGGTCCCTCCCCAATCGAGCACTTCGAGCTTTACATCTGGCTGCACGGCGACGAACTGGCTTTTGAGCGCGGTCTCGCCCCGAGACGAGGGACCATTCTGGGCAAACGCTGCGCAAGCTATAAGGGCAAAGGCAGTCATCCTGATTTGTTGACCCATTTACATCCCCTTGACTTTATTTGTCTTGCAATCCTACCGCACAGGGTTTGCTGGTCTCTGCTCAGCCGCCGATCGAAAGATGAGGTTTGGACGGTTGGCGATAAATCTTAGAAATCCCGATTGCGCTCAAAAGCCAAACTGACGGGGGCGAACAGACGGCATGCTTGTGACATCGCCTCTTTGAATCAATTTCGTTTTTGAGATACCGTGTTTAGCTGCTGCGACGATTTCGTCGGTCCACGATGATGCGTTCCAAGGGAAGAACGAAAGACTTCCGAGTGTTCCTGATGGTATGAGAAAAATCTTCCTTAACTCGCATGGCGTGCGCGCCGGTTGGCGCCTGCTCATTTTTGTTGGCATT
>DATNKA010001177.1:0-2264 GCA_035603655.1 Candidatus Acidiferrales bacterium
GGAGTTTGTCCGCTTGGAAGCGGCACACGATTTGAACCATCTTCGGCAGGTCGACCGCATCTTGGGCGGGAGTATGTAGGGGTAGCCGTTTGGCTGCCAACGCCTCGGCGAGCGCACTCAGAGTCGGTTGTGGCGTTGAAAATGGGAATAAAAGCGCGTGAACGGCGTGTAGAGGTTTTCTTCTATGGCCTGTTCATGGACCAGGAACTCCTGCGCGGGAAGGGTCTTGAACCGGAAGGCGGTGAGATCGCCGCCATCGACGGCTTCGCCCTCCGCATCGGCCAACGAGCAGCGCTCGTTTCCACGCCGGGTGCGAAGGTCTGCGGGTTAGTATTCTCACTCACGCGGTCTGAACTGGATCGCCGCTATTTTGCATCGAGCGTCCAGGCTTGCAAGCCACAGGCCGTGCTCGCGCAGTTGGCCAGCGGAGGCGTCGCGACCGCCCTTTGCTACAACCTTCGGCAGCCGCCGTCGCCTACCGAACGCAATCCAGAATACGCCGTGAAGTTGCGTGCCGTCGCGCAGAAGGTTGGACTCCCGGCCGAGGACATCGCATCGCTACGGTAGTGCTTCGTGGGCGACCTCACAGGTGAGGTGCTTCGTAAAGTCGCCGATGAATTGTGCTGCTTCGGGCCGTGCTCCGCAACAGGTACTTTGGCGCCGGATTACTGTGCGGCTTTCGCTCATTGGTGATGGCGACAAGCTTTCATACGGTTACCACAGACACTCATGTCCGACCAGAGTCGGCTGCGGTTACACTCGCCAGCGAAAACCCTCTTTTGTATAGAACCCCCTGTTACGGGATAAAGAAATAAAAACTAAGAAAAAGCTTGCATTTTTGATAGTGATATAGTTAACTATATCACTAGATGTCGACCAAAGGTATCACCGCTTAGACCTTTGAGTACGCGAGCGAAACCCTTGACCCGAAAGTAGGTAGAAAGCTTAAGGAGAATGAAAATATGAAATCCCATCGTTTCATGCTGTCCGTTGTTCTGATCTCGCTCTCCGCCGTGGCCTTTGCCCAGACCGACGCGCAAAAGTCCTTCGACAAACTAAAAACTCTGGCGGGTTCCTGGGAAGGCCCTGTGACAACGGTGCCGCTGGATCCCGACATGAACGGCAAGCCTACCCGGGTCACGCTGCGCGTGACCTCCAGGGGAAACGCGCTAGTGCATGAAATGAAGGAAGCGGGAAAGCCAGACGACCCCACTCGTTACGACAACCCGATCACCATGCTTTATCTGGACGGGGACCGTTTGCTCCTGACGCATTATTGCGATGCCGGAAATCGGCCACGCATGACGGCCAAGGTTTCGCCGGAAGGAAAAACCGTGGAATTCGATTTTCTCGATGTCGCCGGTAGCACGGAGTATGGGCACATGCACCATGCACTGTTCACCATGATCGATGCCGACCATCACACCGAGGACTGGACTTACATGGAGCCAGGGGACAAGCTGGTCCGGGCGCACCTTGAATTGCAGAGGGCAAAGTGACGCTGCTTCTGCAGCCCGGTATGGTGTGGACTCCGAGGAGGCGCAGTGGTTGAGTTCAGCGATCGCTCGTGCCTCTCTCGGAAGGGTTATATGGTTTCGTGGGGGCTAGTTTAGAGCACGGGGAATATCTGGGAACACATGATGGATCATGAGTGGAATGACAGTCAGCCGATTTACCGCCAGCTTCGCGACCGCGTTGTCGACATGATACTCGACGGCGTGCTCAAGGAAGGCGATCCGCTGCCATCGGTGCGCAATGTCGCAGCCGAATATCGGGTCAATCACCTCACGGTTCTGAAGGGCTATCAACAACTGGTCGACGAGCAGCTTGTCGAGAGCAAAAGAGGTCGCGGCATGTTCATCAACGCCGGCGCGCGCAATCTGCTGCTGCAAGGCGAACGCCAAAAGTTTCTTGCGGAACAATGGCCCCGGGTCTGCGCAACGATTCAGCGGCTCGGCCTGACCACGGCGGAGCTTCTGGATGCCGTCAGTCGCCCGTCGTCGAGTGCTGCAGAACAGGAACCGCAGCCATGACCGTCGCCGCTCCGCCAATCACCGCTCTGCCAATCATCGAAGCACGTGGCCTGCGCAAGGCCTTCGGCACAACCATGGCGCTGGACGGCATAGATTTACGCGTCGAAGAGGGCCGCATCCTCGGACTTATCGGCCCCAACGGCGCAGGCAAGAGCACCGCACTCAACGCGATTCTCGGCCTCACGCCGTATCAGGGAGAATTGAAAGTGCTTGGACGCGACCCCTGGAGGG
>DATNKA010001178.1:0-5468 GCA_035603655.1 Candidatus Acidiferrales bacterium
GCCGGTTGATGCCATCGGCGAGGTAAGCGTCAATTCAGCCAACGCGCCACCGCAATACGGCGGCGGTCTCACTTCCGTTAACGTGATTACCAAGAGGGGCACCAACCAATGGCACGGCAGCGGTTATGAATACATTCAGAACACCGCGTTCAACTCCAGAAATTTCTTCGATCCTGCGCCCGACGTGAAATCCGTGGAGCACTGGAACACCTACGGCGGCAGCCTCGGTGGCCCAATCATCAAGAACAAGCTGTTTTTCTTTTTCCTCTACCAGCGCAACCCATCGTCCACTCCAACCTCCGGACTCTATACCTACCCGACCGCTGCCATGGCAGCCGGAGATTTTTACGGAGTCACCGGTTACAACGCAAACCCGGCTTTTTTCAACCCCACCACCGGCGCGCTGCTGGCCCCTATGGATCCCGTGGCCTTGAAGCTGCAGTCCTACTTCCCGGCCGCAACTGCCAAGGGATGGCTCGCGGGATGCCCCGGTCCGGTAAATGTATCGGCAAGCACTCCACAAACCTGCCCCTCTACTAACAATTTTGTGTTCAACGGTTCGAGTCCGAACAAGGATACGTGGTATACGGGTAGAGCCGATTACGAAATCTCCTCCAAACAGAGAGTCTTCTTTAGCTTTAACTATTTTCCGACTACCACGTCTTATGTTCCGGCGGATCCGCTGTTCCCCAACGACGCTACGGCTTATGAACAAGGGAAGACTGACGATCTGACCGGGCAGGTCTCGGAGGTTTATACGATCAGCCCGACGGTGCTGAATGAGTTTCGTGTGGCCGCCAGCCGCGAGCTCGACAAGTACGTCCCCCCGTCGTTTGGTAAAGACGATCCCACGACGCTTGGCCTTGAGCCGGCTTACGGCACCAATTCACCCGCCAATGTTTTTCCTCATGTTGGGATCGACGAGGGAGCGGGTGTTGGACAAATGAATTTGGGGGCTGGAATTTGCAGCTCTTGCAATGGCAACATCGATGCCACTCTGGGCGAGGGAATTTACGCCGTCTCCGACGTCCTTACGCTCATTCGCGGCAAACACACCATCAAGGTGGGGGGAGAGTACGACAGGCTTTATCAGAACTACACCAACTGGGGAGACATCGACTCGGGTCACTTCGAGTTCAACGGCAGCATCAGCGGAATCCCGTACGCCGACTTCCTTTCCGGCAACGTTTATGGGTGGTTCGTCTCCGAGTCCGACCCCACCAGCGCTCACATGAAGGGCGGGGCGTTGTTTGCCAGCGACGACTTCAAGGTGACCCCGCACCTCACCTTAAACCTGGGCCTGCGCTGGCAACTGCAGAGTGGCTGGGCTGTAAGCAACAACCTGTTCGGGAATTACGATCCGGTTATCCCTGATCCCACCCAATTCAACGGCGCATACCCCGGGGGCATTCTCTTCGGCGGCCAGAGCGACAAGGCCTTCGGAGGCGCGATTGGCAAGCTGTCGGCAATCCAAAACGGCGATTACAAGGAATTCGCCCCCCGCGTCGGCTTTGCCTGGTCACCCCGGGACAAGTGGGTTGTCCGCGGAAGCTTTGGTATCTTCGATGCCCCACGCGACGCCGAGAATTACACCGACGGCGCCCTCGGCCTGGGCTTCGATCCCCACAACCAAGGCAACGGGGGATACACCAATGGCAGCGCTGCATTCCCATTCTCCGTGGGACCTCCCGCCGGCACGGTCATTTTTCCCACCGTGCAAACTCTTTCGTCGACTCTCGCGAACTATAGCAGCGCGGAGTATTACCCGCGGAGCATGCCGACCGTCTATGTCGAGCAGTTCCTACTGGGGGTTCAGCGTGAGCTCGGGCGTGGCCTGATGCTGGACACAAGCTACGTCTACACTCGGGGCCGAAACCTGAACTTTGCCACCGACATCAATCAGGCTACGACCCCTGGTTCCACTGGGGTAGGCGGTTTTGAGTGCACCAGTTTCTATCACTGCGGCAACCCCAACCCCGTCTTTAACAGCATATCCGCGCAATACTACGACGGATATTCGAATTACAATGCGCTGCAATTGCGCCTGTTGAAGCGAATGTCGTATGGCTTGAGCTTCCAGGTCAACTACGCCTGGTCGAAATCGCTCGATACCGGCACCGGAAACGGTCACGGATCGGGTATCGACGTCTACCAGAACGCCTATACCCCGTCTCTTAATTATGGTCTGTCGGACTTCAACGCTGCGAATACTCTGGTCGGTCAGATCATCTACGAACTGCCGTTCGGACACAGGCGTCAGTTCGACCTGCACGGGCCGCTTGATCAGATCGCGGGTGGCTGGCGTGTCTCCAGTCTCTTCCAGTGGCACGGCGGAGTTCCGTTCACCCCGGTCATCCAGAGTTCTGTTGCGGGAGGTATTGATCCCGGACTAACCGCGGCCTTCAACGCCGGTTCGACGCTGTACCCAGAGCAAGTTGGCGACCCAGGCGTTTCGCATCGTTCCCACGCCATGTGGTTCAACCCCGCGGCCTTCGCCAACCCCGCGTTTGGTACCTTTGGCAACACCCATCGCAACACTCTGATTGGGCCGGGCTTCGCGAACGTCAACCTCAGTATCGCAAAAGAGTTCCCTCTGCACGAGGCGATCGCACTTGAGATCAGGGCCGACATGTTTGATGTGTTCAATCACATCAACTGGAGCACTCCCGACCTGAACGTTGGCTACAGCGGCGGAGTATTGGCTGATTCCACCGCCGGCCAGGTCACCACGCCCGTCAATTTCGGGATCGACGCACGCATCATACAGCTGGGGGCTCATATCAGATTCTGATCCAGCGCCGGAATGTTTACACCCTGAGAGGTGCGGAAGCAGCTTCCGCCTCCGCACCCTCAGTCGTTAGCGCTTCGTCAATGCAGCGGGTTTCGCGGTATCGTTCCTCCATGAGTGATTCTCACCCCAACAAGTATCACGAACCCGCGTTTCCCTTTGTCGCCTCTGCGCCCCTGGCGGTTCTTCTCACACTTCTTGCCGCCATCACGGCAATGGCGGCGCAAACCACAACCTCCGAGGCCGCTGAAATTCACGATCACCTGCGAAAAGCGGCAGAGTACCTCAAAGCAAAGGATCCGGACTCCGCGGTTAAGGAATTCGATGCTGTCCTCGTGCTTGATCCCAAGAATGCCGAAGCCTACGCAAACCTGGGCGTAGTTGCATTCTTCCGGCATGATTACCAGAACGCCTCCCAATCTCTACGCAAGGCTGTTGCCATCGATCCTTCTCTGGTGAAGTCGCAAGCTCTCCTGGGAATTTGCGCAAGAAGATTGGGAGACCCATCGGCTCGCGTCCTGTTGGAGAAGTCCTTTTCAAAGCTGAAGGACAAGTCGTTGCGCCTGCAGGTCGGACTGGAGCTAGCTTCCCTCTGCGATCAACAAGGTGATACCGGCGCCACGGCTTCCGTCATGCGATCGCTTGTGGACCTCGATCCCGATAACGTCGATGTTCTGTTCACGGCACAACGCGTCTACACCGAGTTGGCCGATGACACGTTGAATAAACTGGCCGTCCTCGCACCCGGCTCGGCTCGCATGCAGCAGGTAATCGCCGAGCGTCTGGTCAACGGCGGAGATCTCCCGAGCGCAATCGAGCACTACAAGAAGGCTTTGCAGATCGACCCGCGCCTGCCGGGAGTTCACTTTGAGTTGGGCGAAGCAATTCTGCAATCAGCCCCTCACGATCCTCGAACCCAGGCAGATGCGGAAAAAGAGTTCGAAGCCGCCGAGGCGATCGATGGCGACGCCGCCAAAGCAGAGTGTGGACTGGGCGCGATCGCAGCGTCGCAATCCGACCTGGACCGCGCATTCGCCCACTACCAACGAGCCTACAAACTCGCTCCCAGCGAAGTAGAAGCCCAGTTGGGTTTGGCAAGACTTCTGATGATGCAGCAGAAACCGCAAGACGCTATCAAGTATCTTCAGGACGCAATCCGAATCGATCCGCTGAATAGTGAAGCGCATTACCGCCTCGCATTGGAATATAGGCGCCTTCAAATGGACGACCGGGCGCAGAAGGAAATGCACCTCTTTCAAGAGATCAAGAAAACCAAGGACCAAGTCAAAGACCTGTATCACCAGATGAACATTAAACCAAAGGTGCAAGACGATGAGATGCGGGACGCCGACCAACAATAACAAGGAGGACCGAAAGGCTCCGGCATTCTGGATGAAAGCGCGTTCGGTATCTTTGCCTCTCGTAATAGCTTTGAGCTCACTCTGGACGGCCGCCTGCGGCGGAAGCTCATCCGCATCCGGCAATACACCTCCCGCAGCCAAATTGCCGCCAGCGATCTCGAAAGGGTTTGCCACAGCCAGCGTAGCCTTGAATGGCACGACTTCGCTGACTTTCAACCTGTCAAATCCCAATACCACGAGTTCACTTAGGGGCATCGGCTTCACCGACACTTTGCCTTCAGGTCAGGTGGTCGGCACACCCAACGGCTTGGCGGGGAGCTGCGGGGGCGGAACGATCACCGGGGCCGCCGGTTCGAACAGCGTCAGCCTTTCGGGCGCAACCCTCGCCGCCGGCGCCGCGTGCACATTTGCCGTGAACGTGACCGGCACAACCTCCGGCACACAAAAAAACACGACCAGTGCTGTAACCTCCACCGAAGCTGGAAGTGGTGGAACCGCTTCCGCCAGCCTCATCGTTGCTGGACCGAGCCACCAGCCGCCGCAACCTACCGACATTACTCCGATTAGCGCCCAGTCTTACTACATTCTCGATCAACTCAGCGGATTGCAGGTTGACCTCAACAACAACTCCACGGTCGCCGGGGGCCACCTCGTCCAACAACCCCGGACTTTCACCAACACGAGCCAGCGATGGACCTTTACCGCAGTGTCGGGACACTTCTGGCAGATCAGCAACGTTCTGAATGGCCTGTGTTTTGACAGCGCGAATATTTCCGGAGTGGCGTACGTCGTGCAGAATCCCTGCGGCAGCGCCGCCGCGCAGCAGTGGGTCCTCAGCGCCACAACCAACGGCTACTACACGATTTCAAACAACAGCACAGGCCTGTTGCTGGATGTGCCTTCAGCCTCCGGCGGCGCGTTTCTCGAACAGACCGCACTGTCCGGGAGCGCAACTCAAAGCCAGCAATGGTTGCTGCGCCCGGCTTTCTTCCGAGGCGTGGATAATGCCCTCCTGGAAAAGCAGGAAGCCGCCCGCATTTCCACCGGCTTGGTGTGGTGGAAGGACACGGGCGTCGAGACCGACGTTCTCCAAATTCTGAAGAATCACGGTGTC
Organism: Candidatus Acidiferrales bacterium; assembly: GCA_035603655.1. GTDB lineage: Bacteria > Acidobacteriota > Terriglobia > Terriglobales > Acidobacteriaceae > Sulfotelmatobacter. The sequence goes on from DATNKA010001178.1 coordinate 5,264, forward strand.
AACCTGTTGCGGCTCAGGCCAAGCTCGGCGCCTCCTTATTCCAACCCATCGCAGGCGGGGTGCACCGGCAACGCCTGCTTTGCCGAAACCGATGCGCAGGATCTCGACCTGGCGAAACGAACAAAAAATCTCGGCATGAGCCTGGAATTGACTTTGTTTTTCGATGGCGGCGGCTCGGCCAGCGTTCCGTCCGCGTGGTCTGGGC
>DATNKA010001179.1:0-4207 GCA_035603655.1 Candidatus Acidiferrales bacterium
TTCGGGCAGGGCCGCCAAAGACGTATCAGCTGTATCTTTAACCGGCGCGATAAGCGGCGCGATCTGAACGATATAGTCAATCCTGCGGGAAGAGATGAATCCCGGCGTTAATTCCTGGGGTGCCTCAAAATTGGTCACGACTTTGTTGCTGAGTTTAGTCCCAGCGAGTGGAAAATTCTTTTCTCTCAGTTGACTGTCGTTCAGAATGCAGGTTCCAGGTGGGAGTTCGTCAATGAACCCCGGATAAGCGTATATGGCGGATCGAGACCACCTCCCTGATAATAAATTGCCCGCAAACTCATGAAACGGAACAAGAGAGTTGATAGCGCAAGTTGTGGAAATGGCACATACGAATAAGACGGCCGACGCGCCCGGACATGCCTTCATCAATAGAGCAAACGCAGGTGCCGCGAGCAAGCAGGCGAAGATCCAAATGGGCAGTCCGAAGCGCAATACTCTATGCATCACGAACACCCATATCAACAACCACACCGACAACCCAAGCAGAACCGTCCGAGTCGCCCTGAGCACTTGCGGGGGGCCAGAGCCCCTAGCGCACTGATAAGCCGCAAACCCCACCCCCACAAGGACAAAGGTCGCGAACCCGCCGCCCAATCCGCTTGCTTCTCCATACACTGTGGGAACATCATCTCCGAAGCTGTTCAGCCACTCTGTCCAAGGATAGATCAACCACTCTGATGCGTGACGAACGAATTTGTTGTCCCCCTGATTTGAGGGTCCTCCCGGCGGATCATCAACGAGAAGTTTTGTCGCCGGTTGGAAACCAGTGAAAATCTCGTGGGTGCCGAGGGAAACTGGTATTGGATAAATTGGATTGCCGGTTGCTTGCAGTGCACGCACGTTCCAAAACACGCTCGGAAGCAAGATGCCGACAAGAAAAATGCCAACTAACAAAGAGACGGATTCTTTGTGGATGTGTCGTTCTTTCCAGAGGATGTAAATCACCACCGCAAGAAACATGGCGCAATAAGGTAAGAATGTTGTCTTGGTTCCCAGACTCATCCCACAAGCAAGCCCTGAAACCGCAAGCGCGCCTAGGGACAAACTCTGTACCGGCGTGGTTCGTTCCGCCACGATTTGCGAGTGATAGCGATGCGTCCACAAAGTGACAGCCGCGAAAAGGAATCCTGTGCCGAAGATATCAACGTAGGCGGAAAAAGCTTGGAACTCAACCATGGGGATACTAAACACAACCAGGATCGCAGAGAGTGCTGGGGCTTTCGCTCCGTTGCTGAAGCTCACCGCAAGAGAATACGCCGCCGTTGCTAGCACAATACTCGCAACCCAACTACCAAGTGGTACTAAGAACTGTTTTCCAGTTGCCAGCGCAAGCATCTCGATAATTTCACCGTTTCCAGGAAGGCTGAACTGCCAGGCCTTGTCGGAGGGGATGCGCAGTGAACCCTCCTGCAGCCACCTGAGGGCCAGTGGCATGTGATAAGAGAGGGCATCCGTTCCCGTGGGGAAGGACGTGCAAAGATTTATGGCAAACAATAAGTAGGAGCCCCCGAGAATGGCCAACGAGAGCTTTAGATAGAACGGTAACCTCTCATGAAATCCGGCGGCAACATTTCCGAAGGAGAGAGTTGTTAACGGACGGAATGTAAAGGATAAAGTCACGGCCCCGCCCAGGACCACCAACTGCAACAGTGCAATCCCGGGCAGTGTAACTCTGGATATGATTCCTACGATTTCGAGCTCACCCAGGAACTGTACCGAGACAATTAGAAACGTTATCCACAGAACCATTACGGAGAGAAAAAAAATGGTTCTATCCCGCGTACGCAATAGGCGCTTGCAGCAGATGCGCGCCGAAAACAGCGAGGCGACAAGGACAACCCAGCAAAGAAAGAGGTTCACGATCTTTGGCCCCTTCAGTGTCTCAGCCGGAACTTGGGTAGTGGGTCAGTCTGATTTCCACAGTTTGCCGTACTGCTTCCGATATGTCCCATACAGCAACGGTATCATGCAAGTGCCAACCAAAAAGAAAGTCATACACCAGTGAAACCAGAACGATGCTTACTGGCTTGGGAGGTTTCGCAGTGCCTCGGAAAATGCACGGTCTAAGGAATAGTCGGGAAACACAGACCGACCCACTGCCCCACTTGTTCGAATAGCGGAACTGAAAAGGAGGCAGGAGTCAAGGTGGCCAAAGCTAGTTCACCGTCCGGGTGATTGGGGGCGATGATTATGGGTGCGCGTCAACATGAAAGATGTTGCATACGCGAGGGGAAAATCGCAGCTCAGTTTTAACGCAATGGTATAGAGAGAGTAAAGAGCGGCAATTCTGACAGTTTTGGGCACTTTCGGCTTATAATCCCGTCGTCGGTGACGCAGGTGGACGGCTACTGTGTTGCGGGTACTTGGCCCAGGTTTAGAAAACCACTCCCCTGGGACGAAAGAGGATTTCGTTTGAAGCAATGCAATGTTGCTTTCAGGTTATGCTCAGCCCGGCGACTTCTCGTGGGCGTGCTGCTTGGATTGATCACCTCGAGTTGCGGAGGTGGCAATTCCAAAACTGTGAATACGGTTGTGGCGCCGGCGATCACAACGCAGCCGGCAAATCAGACGGTGCCGACGGGACAGACTGCGACGTTTACGGTTGCGGCAACGGGCACGGCACCGTTGAGTTATCGGTGGCAAAAGAATGGCGCGGCGGTTGCGGGCGCTACTTCGGCGAGCTACACGACGCCTGCGACAACCAACGGTGACAATGGTTCGCAATTTAATGTTGTCGTCAGCAACTCGGCGCAAGCGGTTACCAGCAGCAATGCAGTACTGACTGTGATGACGGGGGGGTCGGCTCCAACCATTACGACGCAACCCGCGAGTGCAACTGTGACTGCGGGACAAACGGCAATTTTTACGGTGGTGGCATCGGGCACGGCGCCGTTGAGTTATCTGTGGTCGAAGAATGGGTCTGCGATTTCCGGCGCGACCCTGGCGAGCTATACCACTCCGGCGACGGCGGCGTTGGACAACGCCTCGCAATTTCAAGTAACCGTGAGCAACTCACTTGGAAATGTTACGAGCAATCCGGTCACTCTCAATGTAAATAGTCTTACCAGTTCGATGAACGTGTTGACGTATCACAATGACAGCGCGCGCTCCGGACAGAATCTCAACGAAACGGTACTGACGCCGCAGAACGTAAACTCTTCGTCTTTTGGAAAACTCTTTTCTGTTTCTGTAGATGGCTACGTTTATACCCAGCCGCTCTATCTCGCCAACGTCACGATTCCCGGCGGAAGCGTTCACAACATTGTTTATGTGGCGACGGAGCATGACAGCGTTTATGCGTTTGATGCGGACGCGGGCGCGCCACTCTGGCAGGTGAGTTTTATCAATCCCGCGAGCGGAATCACGACTCTGACTACGACGGATGTGAGCTGCACCGCGATCCAGCCGGAGGTTGGAATTACCGGAACGCCGGTGATCGATCCGGCGACGGGAACTCTCTACGTGGTGGCGAGGACCAAGGAAAACGGCACGTTCGTGCAGAGATTGCATGCCCTCGATGTGACCACCGGCACGGAGAAATTCGGCGGGCCGGTGCTGATTCAGGCAAGCGTGGCAGGAACGGGCGCGGGAACCGTAGCCGGGACAGTCAATTTTGATCCGCAGCTGGAGAATCAGCGGGCGGCGCTGTTCCTGCAGAATGGGCTGGTATACATCGGCTGGGCTTCGCTGTGCGACGTTACTCCATTTCATGGCTGGCTGATGGCGTATGACTCACAAACGCTGACGCAGGCTGGCGTGCTGAACACGACGCCGAACGGCACGGATGGCGGGATCTGGGCGAGCGGTTCGGGACCGGCGGGGGATGGAAGTTTGCTGTTCGTGGCTACCGGGAATGGATCGTTCAAAGTGAGTAGCGCGAGTTACGGGTCCAGCATTTTGAAATTATCGGAGCCAAGCGCGGGAGTGTTCTCGATTCTGGATTATTTCACTCCGAACAATTACAGCATCCTGAATGCCGGGGATATTGATTTGGGGGCGGGCGGCGTGCTGCTGGTAGATCAGCCGGCGGGCTCGCCGCATGAGCATCTGCTATTTCTCTGCGGGAAGCAGGGCACGCTCTACGTAGTCGATCGGGACAATCTGGGGGAATTCAACACCGGCGTCGATCTGGTGGTTCAATCGCTTGCCGGGATCAATCCGGGATCGTGGAGTTCGCCGGCGTGGT
>DATNKA010001180.1:0-4003 GCA_035603655.1 Candidatus Acidiferrales bacterium
CAGGGATTACTGAGCCGGAGCTTTTGGAGTTGCTCTGCCGACTGGGGCTCAAAACTGACCAAGGCCCATGGAGCGATCTTGTGAAGGTGGCTTCAGATCGTATGGGCTACGCTGGGCTACGGACGGCAGACACTGACGTCGAGATCGGCGTCGCCGTCATTCGGGCGATGGTGAAGAGCGGCAAGCGCACTTTGAACCGCGACGAACTCCGCGCTGAGATTGAAAGGCGGGGTCTAGGCGGTGACACCAGTTACTCCACCCTCGTCGTTGAAGCGATCGATCGAGCGCCATGGTCCTACGCCGGTCAGGTTCACCTCGATTGGGTCGACCTCTTTGCCGGGGATGAACCGCGCGCACGTCGACAGCTTCGAGATCCTGACAACTGGAACCGGCGACTGCGCCCTGACCTCGTTGCCGCAGCAAAGGCGCTGAAGGCGACGGGGAACAACCGCGTCATGGTCCGTGGATACATGCGACTGGCGTCCTGGTTCATGTGTGGCGTAGAACTTCCTGACATCCGTCAGCACCAGGTCGCCTGCAACCAGAAGGATCAACTCTGGTCGAGTGAAGTTGCGCCAGCGGCGTTCAAGGTAGCTGAAACGGTTGTAGATCTTGGACAGGGACCGGATCTCGCAGTAGGGCTCAGCGTCACCAATAGAATCACCGCCGACGTTGTTTCGTATTGCAAGCTGGTGAGGCTGCCTGTGGCGCGATACGTCGATCTGTCGCCACTGGCAGGAGTCGGGGCTCTCTCGATTGCGGACGCGGCTGCTGCTGTGGGCTGGGCGCACGCCACGCGTGAGAGAATTCGATCTGCTGTTCGTGATTCAGGTGCCCGACGGGTTCACCTGTTCATGTCTGTGCCAGCCGGTGCTGCACTTCTACTCGGTCATATCTGGAACCGAGTCGGAACGACCGTGGTCTACGAAGACCTCAGCCCCGGCTATGTCTCCACATTCGAGTTCCCTGGATGACAGGCATCGCTAAGCGCGCTGGGAAATAGGTATCAAGAGACGTTCGTTTACGAGACCGAATCAAGAATGGCGCCAGCGACGCGCCGCCGGCGATTCACGTCGTTGAATACTGAGGATCGCCCAACGTGCCGACCCCTTGCGGAGCCGTAGTACTTGCACTCAATGATCGGCTGATCTACTTCCTTGCAACAGGAAGCTTCGAACGGCCGAACTTGCCGCGATCTTGCAAATCAACGAGGAACAGCCCGCGCAGAGCGCGTACCTGCCGTGAGCAAGCCGCGGGACTTTCGAAAACGAGGACAAGTACCACCGCAATCCACTGATAGTGAAGCTTGGTTGCCTGAAGCCAGGAGATCCCAACGGTGCCTGCTCCCACACAAGTGCTCACGTCTTTTCAATGAGAAGTCACATCTTCACTGTTCTTACGCGTTGAAGGCCCCTGATTTTGCGGTGTTCCGCTCACATCTTTGATTGGCTCAGTCCACATCTTTTTAGACACACAGCCGGCACAATGGTTCACATGCGAGCGACGACTGTCGCGATATCCGACAACGCTGGAGCCGCTGAAGCCGGTCGTCGAGATACCGATTCGAACCAAGTCGTAAGTTTAAAAACCATGTTCCGACAGGAGGATAAAGTGAATCACGAAGAGAAGCATAACGAAGGCAAAGCAGAGGAGATCATTGCGCTTGAGGAGGAAATCCTTGAAGAGGTAATCGATCTCGAAGAGTGGGTCAAGGCCGGAAAGAAGCCGTGCAAGGCCAAGAGCTACCGCATCCGGATTGATAAGGAGAAGTTCACCGTCCACGTGCACAAGATGACCGGGAAAGAAATTCTGGGGCTGGTGCACAAGACACCGGAAAAATATCTGCTTTCCGAGAAATTCCGCGGCGGCCGGGTTGAGCCGATTGCTCCTAACCAGGAAGTGGAGTTTCACCGCTGCGAGGTGGAGAGATTCCAGACCTTGTCCAAGGAACCCACGGAGGGCTGATGCGGCGCCAATTCCAACTCGCTGAAGAGGACGAAGCCTGTCTGACGGCCAGGAGTCCGAACTGGGAGGCCATCGTCGAGAACAATACGAAGTGGGTGATCGTTCCGGATTTTATGATCCCGGAAGGATACAACCAGCGCACCGCGTCCGCGGCGATGAGAATCTTGCCGTCCTATCCGGATGATCAAATCGACATGGTTTATTTCTATCCGGTGCTGGCGCTGAATAGCGGACGGGCGATACGCCAGCTCACGCCATTTGTCCTCGACGGGAAGCAATATCAGCAGTGGTCACGCCATCGGCAGGCGGGCGAATGGCGCCCAGGTATCGACAGCATCTGCACGCACATGCTGCAGGTTGACAACTGGCTGCAGAAAGAGCTGAGGGGATGACGGGGACTGGTAGATGCGGATCAAACTCAGACTGACAGAAACCGACCACGGCAAGCTTCAGCGTCACCTGCTTCCAGGTGATGATTTGGAGGCGGTCGCCGTTGCTCTCTGCGGTCGCCGCAGAAGCGACTCGCACCATTGTTTGACGGTGCGAACGGTGGTCCCTATTCCATACAACGAGTGCAAGGTCCGTACACCTGATCGCGTCACCTGGTCCACGCAGCGCCTCATTCCCCTGCTGGAGGAAGCGGCAAAGTATGACCTGGCGATTTTGAAAATCCATAGCCACCCCGGCGGCTATCCGTATTTTTCTTCAACCGACGACGAATCAGACAGCGATCTGTTCAACTCGGTTTTCGGCTGGACCGACAGCGAATACCCGCATGCAAGCGCCGTGATGCTTCCGGGTGGTCGCATGTTCGGCCGCGCCATTCTCCGCGATGGTGCGTTTCAAGCGCTCGAGTCAATCCTCGTGCCAGGAAATGATCTGCGATTCTGGGCGCCGGATTGCGGCGGAACACTGCCGTCTTTTACGCAAAGGCATGCTCAACTCTTCGGGGCCGGGACAACCCGGAGGCTGCGGGAAATGGCGATTGCGGTTGTCGGTTGTTCGGGCACCGGCAGTCCACTCATCGAGCAGTTGGCCCGGTTGGGGGTCGGAAGGCTGGTTCTCATTGATCCGGATCACGTCGAGGAAAAAAACCTGAACAGGATTGTGAACGCAACGCGGGAAGACGCGTATTTGAGGCGCCCGAAAGTGGAGGCGATGGCGCGTGCTATCGCACGGATGGGATTTGGCACTGACGTTGAAATCATCGCGGAGAATCTTGCCACACCTAGGGCCGTCAAGGCCGTGGCGGAGTCAGACGCGGTGTTCGGTTGCATGGATGGAATCGAAGGTCGTCACCTGCTAAACCGTCTTGCGGCTTTCTATGTCCTGCCATATTTTGATGTCGGCGTCCGTCTGGAGGCCGATGGGCAAGGAGGAATAGATGATGCGAGCGGGGCTGTGTTTTATGTGCGGCCGGATGGATCAACACTGCAGGATCGAAACGTCTATGACTTTGAGCAGCTCAGGGCAGCTGGGCTTCGCCGGACTGATCCGAGGGCGTATCGGGATCAAGTCAAGGCCGGCTACATCCGCGGTGTTGCCGAGGACCGGCCGGCTGTGATCAGCATCAACATGCAAATGGCCAGCACCGCGGTTAACGAATTTCTGGCGCGGCTTCATCCTTATCGCCTGGACGATAACAGCAATTTTGCAACCTTCAGGACAAGCTTCATTCAGGGTGCCAACTACCGGGAGGTCGAAGAGGCTCCTTCCGGCACCTTCTTCCGACATATCGGGAAAGGAGATGTACGCCCGCTCCTGTCTATGCCTGAGCTGAGCGAGGTTGAGGTGGCAAAGTGAGTTGGCTGGGTACGCTCTGGCGGACCAGCCGTGAGATCCTTGCACTCCCTGCTCGCTGGTGGCATCACCTGGGGCGGCGCAAACTCAAGCCTTACCGCTATGTGCACGTCGAGGAATTTCCGGATGCTCTGGACGCTAACAAGCTCTATATCGCGGGCGAACATGGCTACTTCTGGGCCGCCGCCATGTTGTGCCCCTGCGGCTGCGGTGATGTGATCGAACTGAACCTGTTGAA
>DATNKA010001181.1:0-6358 GCA_035603655.1 Candidatus Acidiferrales bacterium
CGGATCTGGATGAGTCGGAGAAATGGAAATGGAAACTAAGTATCCGAATGTCGAATTGATTTTTCAGTCGCTCGATCTGTTCGCCCGATCGTTGTTCAATGATGCAAGAGGGCGAGCCGTCAGCTTGTCGTCGCTGTCCTCGTCCTTATCTTGCGCCGAGCCTCGCGGAGAGCGCCCGGGGATGGTGATTCGGAAAATGGTTCGAGCGTCCTCGGTACGTTCCATCAAGACTTTTCCCCCGTGATCCTGCACAATTTTCTGCACAACCGTCAGACCAAGCCCGGTGCCGTTCTCCTTACCGTAACTCACAAACGGGGAAAACAGCTTGTCCCGGATCGGTTCGGCGATGCCAGGACCGTTGTCGGCAACCGCAATGGTAACCGATCCTTCGCTGCGCCCGACCGTGACCTGAACTCGGCCCTCAGTGGTAGGGGCCGCCTCGCAAGCGTTCAACAAGAGATTGTATAAGGCCCGTTCGAGTTTGCGCGGATCGAACCATGCCGACCCTTGGCCGCTGCTTTCAACCTCGATAAGCGTTCCCTGATGGCGCGGGTGCAGGCGTACTGCCTGCATAGCTCGCTGTACCGTATCCGTAACGCTGGCGTAAGTGGGATTGAGAGATTCCCTGGTCCGGGCAAATTCGAGCAGGGAATCGATGAGGTCCGTCATTTGATTTACGCCGATGCGAACCTCCTGATACAACTCTTCGCGTTGAGCGCTCGTCAGGCGGCCATCGCAGAGGAACTCCGAATTGGCAACAATCGCCGCCAGGGAATGGCGCAGGTCGTGAGAGATTGAACTGGCCATGCGTCCAATGGTCGCGAGCTGCTCAGATTCGAGGAGAGCTTGTTGAGTTTTGAGCAGACTGGAACGCATGCGGTCGAAGGCAGAAGTCAGCTCCGCGACTTCGTCGCTCCCCCGAGGATCAAGAGGATGATGGAAATCTCCATGCTCTAGTGCGCGGACGCCCTCCACAAGACTCGCCAGCGGACGGGTGAAAGTATGCGAGATCAGAAAGACCAATCCGCTTCCTACCAGCACCGCAGTGAGACCGAGCAGCAGAAGCAGGCGGTTGAGGTTGCCGAGGAACTTCGCGGCTTGGTCGTAGGATCCGAGCACCGTCAAGCGCACCGGGATTTCCTGCTGATTGGAGAGGTCGAGAGAGGTAGCAAGAAAAAGTTCATGGCCGACTTCCACATCCTGGGGGCCGCTCTGCGATGACCCATTCTGCGACGACCCCGATAACGCGTCTAAAGCAGAGCTTCGGGATTGAATCGGACTGAGCGTGGTGGCTACGATTTCATCTCCGTAAGAGAAAGTCACCTGGCTGGATGAGACCTTGCTAACTTCGCGGGCCAAACGGTCATTGATTTCATAGCCAATAATCAGAAAGCCCAGCAGCTGGCCTTCGGTCTTGGACCCAAAATAAACTGGCTGCACGAAAGTCTGGTAGAGATGGTGAGCGCTGAACCACCAGTGGCTGAAATCCTCTTCATTCAAGGATCGCTGGAAGTAGTGCTGGGCGGCTTCGCGAGTGAATCCCGCGGATTTTGTGTGAAGAGCGACCACGGAGCCATTGCGATTGGCGAGGACGAGGAGGTCGCTCCCGGTCAACTGCCACACGCCTCTAGAAGCGTCCTGGATGGTGGCGGGATCGGGAGCGGTCATAATGGCTCGGATGATTGGAAGATCCGCCACTAATTCTGCGGAATGGGTCAACATGATTTCGCGATCATGCTGAAAATTCTGAAATGTGGTGACGGAGTTTCGCAGATCGTGAACAATTCCTTCGCGCACATGGCGCTGCACGCTGTGCCGTACAACGAGGAGACTCATGGCCGTGAGGCCTGTGGTAATCAACAGCATGGAGAGGAGAAAGCGGGTACGCAGCCGGGTCCGGTGCATGAGGGTGGTTCCAGACTGTCCTGCCAAGGTCTGCGATGCGGATTCTGATGTGGAGTCCAAGGGGTTTCAGCGCACGAACTTGTATCCCATTCCATGTACGGTGCGGAAGTGGACGGGACTGGCCGGGTCACGCTCTAATTTCTGACGAAGTTTTAGAATGTGATTGTCCACCGTGCGGGTAGAAGGATAATTCTGGTATCCCCAGACCTCGTTGAGCAACTCGTCGCGGCTGATTACCCGGTCGGCGTTCTGCACCAGAAACTGCAAGGTCTTGAATTCTTGCGCGGTTAAAACTACAACCTTACCGTCGCGTTGGACTTCCATTTTCTTAACGTCTACGGAAATTCCATCGAAACTGACAACACTGACGCTGGCCGTTCTCGAAGTGTGCCGAAGAGCGGCGCGCACGCGGGCCAGAAGTTCGCGGGGGCTGAAGGGCTTGGTTACATAGTCGTCGGCGCCCAACTCCAGCAGCAGAACTTTATCCGAAACATCGCTGGTTGCACTTAACACAACGATCGGCAAAGCCGGCGCCTGAGCCTTGACTTCTTTGCATAGTTCGCTGCCGGAAAGCTTAGGCAGGCGGAGGTCGAGAATGATAACAGCGGGTGGGGCGGCCTGAAAGCTCTCGAGGGCCGACTGACCATTGGCCTGAACTTCGACCGTGTATCCCTCGGTTTCGAACAGCCGCTTCAAGGCCTTCTGGACCGAAGGATCGTCCTCTACAACGAGAATTCTTGCCAAGGGCGGTGTAGAACTCATTGGATCAGCCGACCTGGCTGTGCTTAGCGGCGCTGCGATTTGACCCATAGGAAGCATTCCTCACTGAAGCGTGCACTCGAGTTGCCATAGCCATAGATGTACGACGCCAGCAACAACTGAAGCTTACAACGGTTTATGCCCAATTGTGGTTGCAGCAGGAGTAGTTTGACAAATTTTTTACAATTGCAGGTCCGGGTAAAGAGGCTCCACGGCAGAAGGCTTGCAAAGGGTTTTCGGACTTCTGCCGTAGAATAGCGACAGCTTGCCGGTTCCCGCCGAATTCGTTCGTATGCGCGTTGTCCTCGTGGACGTGCGCAATCCGCTCAACATTGGCGCGGCGGCACGGGCCATGAGCAACTTTGGATTCCCTAGTCTACGGGTAGTGAATCCGTACGACGTGGCCTTTCGGGACGCTCGTTCTGCTGTGGGCGCCGCAGCTACGCTGGCGACCGCTGAAGTTTACAAGACCGTCACCGAAGCGGTCGCCGACTGCTCCCTGGTTGTGGGAACCACCGCCATTGGACATCGGGATCTGCAACACTCTTTAGTTGTGTTGGAGAAGGGTGCTCGAGACATTCGAACCCACCTGGCAACCGGCCCGTGTGCTCTTCTGTTCGGATCAGAGAAGTTCGGGCTGTCGAATGAGGACATGAGCCATTGTCATTGGTTGATGCACATCCCTACTCGCGATGAACACACTTCGATGAATCTGGGGCAGGCGGTTGCCGTCTGTTTGTACGAACTGGTGCGGGATCCTACCGCGACGGCGGAACCCGCCAAGGGAACCCCGGCTTTGTCCGCTGAGGTGGAGAGGATTACCGATACCTTGCTGATGGCGCTTCAAGCCAGCGAGTATCCGAAGTTGAATACTTCTAAGTCTTTTCATGCCGCAGTCCGGCGCGTGATCCGGCGACTGCGTCTGCAACAGGGTGATGCCGAATTCTTGCTCGGCATGTTGCGACAGATGATTTGGAAGATCAAGAAAAACGAGAGCGCGTAAAGTTGAGGAGCCGGTTCATGGTTTTGTTTCAGCGGGCAAAACCTGGGTCGAGGTTCTGCCAAATTGAAAGCGTAGAATCCACTCGCTTGGTATAGCTTGTCCGTTCACCCGAGCGGGAGTGAATTTCCACCGCCGTGCGGCAGTCAGAGCCTGATTCGCAAAGTATTTGCTCGGGCCGGAAGAGACCAGGCTTGCCTGAGAGACGTTGCCGGAAGTATCCACCGAAACCTGAACGCTGACTTTCACGTGGCCCGTGATAGTCCTGCGCGAGCCCGGTGAAACTTCCGGAGAGACTTCCTGCAGCACCTTACCCCGGGCAACGCCGGTTTGCGTGGGTGTCGCTTTGTCATCAAACGGCGCAGGCGATTGAGGTGCGTGGGCGTTTGCGGAAGCTGTTGGGGATTCGGTTGTTTGAGCGGGCGGGACCGTCGGCTGGTGAGATCTGCGGCCTAGCAAGACTGCCAATAGAATCACCGCGACGACGACCGGAAGCAGGCGCCAAATGTTGCTGCGCTTCGCCGGCGGCTTCGGAATGGCTTTTGCGGGTAGGGGCGTTTGAAATTTGGGTTTGCCTAAGATTTCGTTCACGGTGCAGCGCTCTCGCGGATCCACGCGTAAGCATCGCTGCGCGATTCCGTAAAAAGGCTGTGGGACCTTGTGCGGTATCTTAGCCCAGCCTTCGCTGGCGTTTATTGTCTGCGACCCCTGCTGGGTCATGATCGCAACCAGTACCAAGCCTAAAGACCAAACGTCCGCAGCAGGCGACGGCCCCGTAGTGGCTACCTCTGGTGCGTCATAGGGTGTTGGCGTGTGACTGTCGCGCTCGCCAGTTTTGCGAAGGCTGTCGGCGGAGATCTTTAGTTGGTTGTCGACCGCCAGAATGTTCGATGGTTTGATGTGGCCGTGCGAGAATCCGGCCTGATGCAGGTATGCCAAAGCTTCTGTCGTGGGAGGAAGCATCTCCTTGACTTCTGCGGGTGAGAGCGGACGCAGCGGAAGAATCTGCGCCAGATTTTCTTCGGCGTATTCCATCACCACATAGAGGAACTTGGCGTCATCAATCTGGCCGCGGCCACTTTCAAACAGGTGCATCAGATGAGCATGAGACAGCTTCGCGCTGTTCGCCCATCGAGCGAGTTGAGCGCCTTCATCGATATTGCCGGTGGAAAAAACTTGCGCAGAAATCAGCTTGATGGCTGCCTTCTGAAACGGGTTCGTGCTTCGTTTGGTGAGAAATACCGCGCTGTGCTCGGAACCTCCAAGCAATTGTTGCAGCGGGAACATTCCATCAACGACCCGGCCTTCAAATTGTTTCCAGACGTCAGTTAAACCGCTCATAGGACCCGACTTACCAATCGCTTATTCTATGCCAGAGTGGGCCAGATTCCCGTCGAAAGTGCGTCCGCAGGGTGTGGATCGTGTGGAAATCGTCAATAAAAGACAGAAGATGGAACTCTGGAGGGGCGTATGGAGGCTGTTTTTCCGGAAAACTTGGGTGGAACGCGAAACGAATCGAACGTGAAACGAGCTAAAAAATAACCGCTAACTAAACGTAGGCAGTTTCACCAGATCGTTTTCCGGAACCGACTCGGTTGGTTCGCCGGCCTTGCGCCAGGCGGCTAATCCGCCGACGATCACGAACGTGTTGAACCCTTTTTCCCGCAGCAGGTGCGCCACCCGGGCGCTGGTCGCTTCGCGCGCTCAAGTGCAGTAAAGATAGATATCCTTCTCTTTGGGAAGGTTCTTGAGCTCTTCTTCGAGATTGTTGGGCTCGATGCGGATGGAGTTCTTGATCCGGGCCGCCCCGGGGTCGTAATAGCCATGGCTGCGAACATCGACTATCTGCACCTTGCCTGCGTCTTCCGAAGCCAAACGCCGGGCCAGTTCTTCTACCTGGACTCGCGGCACGACCCTGTAGGGTTTGTTCTTGCGGTATTGCATGAAGCGGTAGATTGCGTACACGGCCAGGGCGGCGATAATTACACCTTCCATTGCCCGGCCGGCGGCATGAAATCCGCGCAAGATGGCGGCGAGAAAATCGCGGGAGAGATAACCGACCAGCAGGTAGGTCAGCGAGTAAAGTACAGCTCCAGCGAAGTCCAGCCTTAAGAATTGCCAAAAGCGCATCTTCATGCTGCCGGCCAGCGGCGCTGCCATAGTGTTGACGCCGGGAATAAACTTCGCGACCAACAGCGTACCTTTGCCGCGTTTGTAAAATGATTCAGCGGATCGCAGAATGCAGGTCTCCGGATTGATCGAGACTCGGCATAGAAATCCCAGCAGCGCCCACCCCATGTATCGGCCCAGCCAGAACTGGGCAATATCTCCAATCAGCAATGCCGTGATGGCCGCGGCCACAACGTAGGGGCCCCACAGGGCATGCGCCGCCACGGACGCTCCTGCAGCCACCAGTGCTATTGCAGCCGGGAAGGGAAGGCCGATCGCCTCCGCCAGCAATAGGCAAAAGATCAAAGCATATCCGTGACGCGCCATCAGCAAAAACAAATCCATAGATAAGGTTTGATCAGAAGAATCAGGAAAGGGTTCAGTATAACCAAAGCTGCAACAGGTGTCCTATCGATCAATTACGGCGAGCGGTAGGCGGAGCAGCGACCGCCGGACAGCGGGCGCGTAATTGGAGAAAAATGCCCAAAGTCAAAAAAGCCAGCCGAGGTTGCAAAAACCCCGGCT
>DATNKA010001182.1:0-9395 GCA_035603655.1 Candidatus Acidiferrales bacterium
CCGCTTTCACCGTAGCATCATTCGCAATAATCATGACCATGCGCGTGTGAATGCGGGCCAATCCGGTGATCACTCCCGCGGCAGGCGCTCCGCCCCATTCCTCATACATGCCGTAAGCGGCGTAGAGTCCCAATTCGAAAAAGCTTTTGGGGTCGGCTAATAATTCAATCCGTTCGCGGGCAGTGAGGCGTCCCTTGCCGTGCTGGTTCTCGATGGCTTTATTGCCGCCGCCTTCACAGATTTCTTCGCCTTCATTGCGCACCTGAGACATGAGATCCGCCAGAAAGCGCATGTTGGCCTCGAATCGTGCCGAGGTGGGATCAACTTTGGTCGCCATGAGGTTAGGCAACAACGAAGTGGAAGCGTCGGTAATTTCGCTGCGATCGGCCATGGACAAGGATAACGAGAGCGGAACTGTTTACGGTATAACACTCCCGCCGCGCCGCGCAATGCTAGTGTCCGCCGCTCAACTCTCGCACGATTGCGCCAACGAACTGTTTGGCGTCGCCAAACAGCATCAGGGTGTTGTCGAGGTAGTAGAGAGGGTTGTCGATGCCGGCGAAACCGGGGCTCATGCCGCGTTTGATGACCATAACGGTGTGGGCTTTATCCACGTCAAGGATGGGCATGCCGAAGATGGGGCTGGATTGATCGTTGCGGGCGGCGGGATTGGTGACATCGTTGGCGCCGATGACGAGGGCCACATCGGTTTGCGGAAAGTCACCGTTGATCTCGTCCATTTCGATAAGGCGGTCGTAGGGGATGTCGGCTTCGGCGAGCAGGACATTCATGTGGCCGGGCATACGTCCGGCGACCGGATGGATGGCGAAGCGAACGTCGACGCCCTTCTTGGTGAGAATGTCGTAGAGTTCGCGGACTTTGTGTTGGGCTTGCGCCACGGCCATGCCGTAGCCGGGGACGATAACAACTTTATTTGCAGCCGAGAGGATGGCGGCGGCCTCTTCGGCGGTGGCGCTGTGGACGGGCTTCGCTACCTCCGCGCCAGGAACTGCGGCTTGCACTTGGCCGAAGGCTCCGAACAGGACATTGGTGAAAGACCGATTCATCGCCTTCGACATTATGACCGAGAGTATGAGTCCGGAGGAACCATCGAGCGCGCCGGCGATGATGAGGAGTTTGTTCTGGAGAACGAATCCCATGGCCGAGGCGGAGAGGCCGGCGTAGCCGTTTAACAGTGAGATGACGGTGGGCATGTCGGCGCCCCCGATAGGGATTATCAGGAGAATTCCGAAGATCAGCGAGATGCCAACGATCAGCGGGAAGAATTGTTTCGCTTCGGGATGCAGGACGAGATAAACGGCGCTGGCGATGGCGACGGCGAGCAACAGGAAGTTGACGAGGTTCTGTCCTTTATAGGTGATGGGGCGTTGCGGCAGGATTTCCTGGAGCTTTCCTGCCGCCATCAGGCTGCCGGTGAAAGTGAGTCCTCCGAGAATCACCTCCATGGAAAGCACGGCCATCATGAATTTGGGAACGTTCGGAGTGCGCAGATAGAACTCTGCCGTGCCCACTAAGGTGACGCAGAGTGCGCCGAACGCGTGGCTCAACGCGGTCCGCTGCGGGACGGCGGTCATCTGGACCATGCCGAGAGGAATGCCGATGCCAGTGCCGAGCACGAGGCCGACGACGATCCATTTCCAATCGACGATGCCGTGATGTAATAGGGTGCCGGCGACGGCGAGGACCATGCCGAGTTCCCCGGCCCAGATGCCGTGGCGGGCCGTGGCGGGGGAACTCATCCACTTCAGCGACAGGATGAAAAGGGCGCTGGCGATGAGGTAGATGACTTCGATGATGTACTGGCTTCCGGCGAACTCGCTCATTATTTTTTCACCGGGCGGCTGCTCTTGAACATTTTGAGCATGCGGTCGGTAATGAAGAATCCGCCCACAACGTTGCTGGTGGCGGCTACGATGGCGATGACGCCGAGCACAGTTGCGAACTCGCTCTTCCGTTCACCCACGAGAACGATTGCGCCGACTACGGCGATGGCATCGAGCGCGTTGGTGAGCGACATCAGCGGAGTGTGGAGCAAGGGCGAAACGTGGCGGATGACTTCGAAGCCGATGAAGCAGGCCAGCATGAAGATGAAAAGATCGTCGATGAGTGTGGAACCCATATGTCCCTCGGGGGCTGAAGCCCGGTGCTTCTAAGACGCTTTAGGCGACGCTGAAGCGCCGCTCTACCACGGTGCTACCCATAACCGAATGCGAATCGCGAATTTAAATTCGTTACTGCGACACCAACGCCGGCAGTTTGAAGAATTCGCGAACTCTTGGGTTCACGATTTCGCCGGCGTGCGTAACCATGGTCTCGCGGATGATTTCGTCCTGCGGGTTGAGCTGCAGTTTGCCTTCTTTCACGATGTAAGCGAGGAAGGTGGCGATATTGCGTGCATACATCTGGCTGGCATGGTAGGGGACGCTGCTGGCGAGATTGATGGCGCCGATGATGGTCACGCCATGCGCTTTCACGGTTTCGCCAGTGCGAGTAAGTTCGCAGTTGCCGCCGCGTTCGGAAGCGAGATCGACAATCACCGAGCCGGGTGCCATGGCTTTGACCATGTCCGCGGTGATTAGCACGGGCGACTTTTTGCCGGGAATCACCGCCGCGGTAATGACCACATCGCTTTCGGCAACTACGCGGGTGAGAAGTTCGCGCTGGCGAGCGTAGAACGTTTCGTCCTGGGCGGTACCGTAGCCGCGGGCATCCTGAGCATTCTGGGCTTCGAGAGGCAATTCGACGAAGCGTCCACCCAGGCTTTGGACCTGTTCTTTGGAAGCGGCGCGCATGTCGTAGGCGGAGGCGACCGCACCCAGGCGCCGTGCCGTGGAAATGGCTTGCAATCCTGCGACTCCGGCCCCAATGACAAATACGCGTGCCGGCGTAATGGTACCGGCGGCGGTAGTCATCATGGGAAATATTCGAATAGAGGTTTCGGCGGCCAGCAGTACCGCTTTGTAACCGCAGATCGTCCCCATGGAAGAAAGAGCATCCATGCTTTGCGCGCGCGTGGTGCGGGGCACGAGCTCGACGGAAAATGAAGTAACACCGGTGGCGGCAATCTGCTCGGTCACTTCCGCAGAACCGAAGGGACGAAGAAATCCGATGAGCAGTTGATCGCGCCGCATAAGCGGCAGATCGGCCTTGCCTGTCACATCATTGGAGCCGCAGCACAGGACCTGCACCACGATGTCTGCGTTGGCGAATACCGCGGCGCGATCAGGAAGAATCTTTCCGCCCTTATCGACGTAGGATGAATCGGGATACCCTGCCTGCTCTCCAGCACCCGACTCTATTGCCACTTCAAGCCCCGCCTTGGCTATCGTGGGGATCACCGCGGGCACGAGCGCTACCCTGCGCTCTCCGGGATAACTTTCCCTGGGAACTCCAACAATCACGCAATTATCCTTTCTGTTTCTGTCTCTGTCTCTGTCGAAAGTAGCTTGGTCCGCCTTGCAACTGCCAATACTACACATCGCAGTGCGGGACGGGTGTGACGCGTGTCACAATGGTAATGGAAGCAGCATCAAAAAGATCGCTTAACTTTCTCAGTTGCTTCACTTTCGCAGTTGCTTCACTTTCTCAGTGACTCGTCTCCGGCGGGTAGTATCCACTTCGGGTTCGTACCGTCAGCTTCGTGTATCCCGGTGCGTGTGCGTCCACGCGCAAAGACTGATACTCGGGCTTTCCATTTTGGTTCCGGGGCTTGAACGCCAGAATGTATTGGCTGCGGATGTCGCGGGCTACGCTTCGAGTGATGTTATCCACCTGATCCAGCGAATCCGGGAAGTATGCTACTCCACCTGTGCTCGAAGCCAGGTGTTGCAGAGCTTCGCGCCCCTCGCCCCTCAGTCCGGTCCCTACCAGCCCAACGGCATAGACGGTCGGACCATCGGACTGTTGCAGTCGGCGCGAAGTTTCTTCCAGCGTCTCCTGGCTCATATTGTCTTGACCATCCGTTATCACCAACAGCACTTTCTTGCTGAGGCGAGGGTTCTTCTCCAAGTGGACTGCCGACGCGATGACCGCATCGTACAGCGCCGTGCTTCCTTTGGCGGATACCTGATGCAAAGCGGCTTGCAGCAAGTTCACGTCAGAGGTGAAATCCTGATCGAGATACGGGCTCTGCCCAAAGTTAACCACGAAGATTTGATCCTGGGAATTGCTGGCGCGCACCAGATTCAGCACCGCCTGCGTTACCTGGCCTCGCTTATCGCGCATAGACCCCGAATTATCCACCACGATCCCCATCTCGACTGGAACGTCTTCCCGGCGAAACGACGTAATGGTTTGCGGTGTTCCATTCTCGAAGATCGTAAAGGCGCTCTTGTCCAATCCCGTAACCATGCGCTGGTCCTGATCGACTACGGTGGCGTGAAGAACCACTTCTTCGACCTGCTTCTTGAACACGAACATACCCTGATCGTTGCCGCTCGGCTCTTGCGCCACGGGTGACTGCTCGGGGGAAGTCTGGGGAGTGTCGTTTTGACCCGAGGGGTTTTGGCCGGCCGGCAGCTGCGCATCCGGCGCGCTCCCGTTGCTCGCGCTTGAGGATGGCACGGACGTCCCAGGAGCGGGCATCTGGGCCACAGTCGTCGACGCCCTCGTCATCAATGTGGCCAGTATGAATGTAGATGTCAGCGAGCGAACGCCCCAGGAAGCGGCTGAGCGCATGCAATTCCTCCGTCGTGCATTGGATGCCACCTACATGCAAAACGGAGGCCACGGTGGTAACTTAGCGTCTACTGTAAATACCCTAGCCAACAACTTGTTTGGACCGATCCACCTCAAGAATCGCTAATGCGGCCCGCTCAAGCCCACTTTAACAATGGATTCTGTGCAACCGGCTCCGCCTCCTGGGCAACTATCCTAGGATACAGCGCTCTGCCTGCGGTGGAATGCGCGTCGGGTGGTACTGGTGACTGCGGGAAGTTGAAGGCTAGGAGGCGTGGGCGTGCTTCGAATCCTGATCGCGGACGATCATGAAGTAGCGAGGAAGGGCATCCGATCGTTGCTCGAAGACCATGCCGGATGGGAAGTTTGCGCCGAAGCCAAAGATGGTCGCGAAGCGGTCGAACTTTCTGCCCAGCTGAAGCCTGATGTGTTCCTGCTCGACATTGGGATGCCGAATCTGAATGGACTCGACGCCGCGCGACAGATTCTCACCACCACACCTGACGCTCGCATCCTCATTCTCACCATTCACGATTCGGAACAGGTAGTTCGGGAAGTCTTGGCCGCCGGAGCGCGAGGTTTTGTTCTGAAATCCGACGCCGGGCGCGACTTGGTAGCTGCGGTCGAAGCCTTGCAAAATCGGCGGACTTTCTTTACTTCAAAAGTCGCGCAGATGATGCTCGACGGCTATCTGCGCCCCCAAGAGGAACGTGACACTGCCGGGCAGCACATTTTGACGCCACGGGAACGGGAAGTCATTCAACTCGTCGCCGAGGGGAAAACCACTAAGGAAATCGCTACCACCCTTAGCCTCAGCGTCAAAACCGCAGAAACTCATCGCACCAACCTGATGCGGAAATTGGATCTGCACTCCGTTGCCGATCTCACGCTCTACGCCGTACGAAATGGAATTGTCCAGATCTACTGAGTGTGTTTGCTAGTTACCTTGCCGGGTGCAGCGTAGAGATCTGTTTGCTGCCTATTTGGGCATTTTTGAGCTGTGCTTTATCGACAACAGGGCTTATCTCTCCGGCATCCTAATTTGTAAATCCAATTTGTAAATCCAATCCAACCTTTGTGAGGTCACCATGAAATTCTTCTCTGCAAATCTTGATAGTCTTCGGAAACTCTACTTTGACCAGCTGCAACAGCTCCATTCGGCTGAAACCCAAATCATCGAGGCCCTGCCCAAGATGATCCAGTCGGCCACCGAACCCCAATTGAAAAATGCTCTGCAAACCCATCTGCAGGAGACGAAGGGTCACGTGGCGAGACTCGAGCAGATTCTGAATGAAGCCAAAGGTTCCGTCGACTCCAAGAAGTCCAAAGGCATGGCTGCTTTGATTACGGAGGGCGAAGATGTAATCAAGGACGCCGCAGACCAGTCCGTCCGCGACGCCGGTATCATCGCTGCCGCGCAAAAGGTGGAGCACTATGAGATCGCTGCCTATGGCACGGTTCGAAACTTCGCGGAAATCCTGGCAAAGGATAGCGATGCCAGCTTGCTTGATCAAACCCTGGAAGAGGAGAAGCACGCCGATTCGATCTTGACCGGAATTTCCGATTCTGCGAACACGCAGGCCGACAAGGCTGCCTAATCCGCGAATCCGCTTAAAACAATTTAAGGAAAGAAAAAAAGAGAGCAAATGCGCGTTTACGCTGCACTTTGTTCTCTTTTTTTGCCGGAAAATCAGCTCACTAACTGCGTTGTTCTTCGCCAAGTTTTGGAAAATCTCCGCCCTAAAGGGCGAAGATTTTCAGGCTACGCTTAGCAATACAACCCTTATGCTAGTGCCTGAAGGGTCGCACCGACCCCACGCGTCTGGTTTTTAGACGGGGACTAACCCATCACAGCAGCCCTTTATGTGCTTAAGCTTCAGGTCCAGTTAAACTACGAACAGCAACCCTGCCGGGAACGTGTCTAGCCGGTACCTGCCAAGAGAATAACTATACGGCTTATATCTCCGCTCTGAAGGGCGGAGTTTTACGCCGCCAGGCGGCGGATAAGGCCACTCCGTCCGTGAGATACATAATCCACCCGATATCCCCGATGTCGACCCTTAAATAACCTGTGAAAGCTAAACGGTTGATCAAAAATAGCGCACGCGCGAAAGGGGTTTACGATGCTCTGGACCATTGCGGTAATACTTCTCGTTCTCTGGTTGCTTGGGATGGTCAGCTCATACACCTTGGGCGGATTCATCCACATCTTGCTGGTACTAGCGATCATCGCGGTCCTCGTGCGCCTCATTCAGGGACGAAACCCGATTTAGCGCTGGCTCCGATGAGGCCCAGTGGTCTGGGGGTCCGCCGCTTTCGTGTAGTTGAAAGTGAAACGACGAGTGGCCCAACCGGGTCACGCAGCGAAACGAATCTCATCTAACGAGAGAGGAGCAATGAATCATGGATAAGGATCGGGTTGAAGGTAAGATCAAGGACGTAGCGGGCCGTGTGGAACGACAAGTTGGCGAGTGGACCGGTGATCCAGAAAAGCAGGTCCACGGTGCTGCCAAGCAGGCTGAGGGCAAAGTGCAAAACACGTGGGGCAAGGTAAAGGATGCGGCCAAGTCAGGCGTCGATGAAAATCGCGCTCAAAAGGATGAAAGTGTCAAGGATGAGAGTGTCGATGAAGCTGAGGATCGGAAAATTAGGTCAGAGCGAAAAGCAGGATAAGCGCTGTCTAATTCCGCTCGCCGCCCCGGCAATATCGCGTGGGCGGTTTTTTTTGTCCGATAGCAGGAAACGCTTCTGCGGCTAGGTGGAAGAGTCGTCTCCAGGCCGCTCCTCTGGCGGCATCTGCACCTGAATGATGTTGTTTTTTACTGCATACAAGACGAGGTCGCGGATAGAGTGAAAACCGAGTTTTCGCATAATGTTGCTGCGATGGGTTTCAGCGGTCTTGGTACTCAGGTTCAGCACCGACGCAACCTCCTTGGAACTCTTCCCTTCCGCGAGCAATTGAATAACTTCCCGCTCCCGCGGCGTCAAGCTGGGAAATCTCGGCGGCGCTCCGCGCGGAGAAACAGTGCCCTTCTCAAGAAAGCCCGCTAATACCAATTCATTTACCCGCGGCGTAAAGAACATTTGGCCCCGTTGTAAAGCATCGATGGCGGAGACCAAATCCCGTACCGCATCGGATTTGAGCACGAACCCCCGTGCCCCCGCGTCCAGGGCCTCCCGTATTACATGGTCTGAGTCAGTGATGGTAAGGACGATAATCTTGAAGTTCGGATCATGCTGCGTCAGCTGCCGCGTGGCTGCCAGCCCGTTCAGGTTTGGCATGCCGATATCTAAAATCACAAAATCCGGCTTGAGTAGCTTCGCTTTTTCAACTGCTTCCCGGCCGTCCGACGCCTCGCCACAGATCTCCCATCCCTCCTGCGCTTGCAATAGAGCGGACAAACCGCGGCGCACAACTTCATGATCGTCAGCTATCAGAATGCGCAGCTTCAACGCGCGCCTCCGAACCCCTCCAAAATCGTGACGCGGAAATAATGTTGTCGCACCACAAAGGGGCAGGCTGTAATCACTCTACTCATATTCGACTCCTTTAGAAACAGACCGGTAGGACCTCACCATCTCTTAACTCGAAGCGTGTTCTGAATATAAGCGGCCGAGGGGAGCGAGCAATCAGGTATTTGCTGTATTTCAAAAGTTGCACCGCGAGCGGAGTTTTCTCACGGATTTTGCGAAGTAAGTCGGGCGGGAAGTCCTTCAATCAATGTTGCGTGTGAAAGTCACGGAAACGGCAGCTCGCAGGATCTATTAAAGACTTTTCGAACAAACCGCAGCCATCGCAGTCGGTCTGTCCAGGCGGCGCGAACGCGGGCGCGCACTCAGAGGTCGCCTGGACAATCCAGTTCAACGGAGTTTGCGAGTCGACTCTAGGAAGTTACAGGCAGCATCCCCGGAACTGATAGATTTCGATTTCGCTTTTCCTCCGACCCGCTGCTCCGTTTCCTGCCGATGCGCTTCTTGCCGGACGCCAGTAATTTTCTCATCTTCAGTCTGGCCTTGTGCAGTTGCGACTTGGAATTGCCGATCGAACAGGATAACTGCTCCGCGATCTCGTGGTGCTCGTAGCCTTCGACTTCATGCAAAATAAATATCGCCCGGCAGCCTTCGGGTAATTCTTTCGCCGCCTGGCTTAAGGCCACGCGGTCGACAGCGCCCATCAGCTTGTTATCGTCTCTGCCAAATTCCCGCGGCACCTGCGAGTGCTCCAAAGTGGCAGGCTCGTCGAGGGAAATTTCGCGCAGATGTCGCTTGCGACGCGTCATCAGCACCGTGTTCACTACTACCCGGTAAATCCACGTCGAGAAGGCGGAGTCTCCTCGAAAACTCGGAAGTCCGCGAAAAATCTGGATGAAGGCGTCTTGCGTCAGATCTTCCGCATCAGCGACATTCTTCGTCATCAACAAGCACGTGGAATAGACTCGCCTCTTGTGCAGCTCGAAAATCGTTGCACAGGCCTGTTGGTCGCCATCCTGGGCTCGAGAAATGAGTTCGGAGTCAGTCTTAAGTTTCTTCGTTTCAGGAACCATCATTGCAGCTGAAACAGCGGTAGCGCTCACGGGGAATTTCCTTTCCTGGCGCAGCTGCCGTGGGCGCGCACGGCAATCAACGTCAGCCAGAACAATAAGATCCGGCGGTTTTCTTAGCTATGGGGTGGTACCTGTAATTACCTCGATGCCTCA
>DATNKA010001183.1:0-2871 GCA_035603655.1 Candidatus Acidiferrales bacterium
CCGAGCGGAGTGGCGCTCGAAATCATGACGCCTTTGACCACTGCGGATATCGTCCGGACACTACCGGCCGTACCCCATCGCTCGTTCGGCACTATTGCCACGGATTTCGAGCCAGTTCCTGCCACGTGGTGGGCCCTTCGCTGCCCGCGGCATAGTTGGGGAAGTCCGGCGCGGGTAATTGCGCCCACGCTTCTTCAATCGGCGTAATGATGCGCCACTCCGCCTCTACTTCGTCGCGGCGCGTAAATAGCGTCGCGTCGCCACGCATCGAATCGAGCAGCAGAGTTTCGTAAGCAACCGGCCCCTTCGACCCAAAGCTGGCTTGATAAGAGAAATTAGCCTGCACCGTCACCGTCCGCATCTGCGTTCCCGGTCGCTTCGCGTCGAATGCGATCGAGATTCCCTCGTCCGGCTGAATGCTGATTGTGATGACATTCGGAGCAATCACCGACGACGTGCTGGCAAACAATGCCTGTGGCGTCGGTTTGAGATGCACGCAAATCTCGGTTAGATTTCGTGCAAGCCGCTTCCCAGTCCTTATGTAGAATGGAACTCCCGCCCAACGCCAGTTCTCAATCTGCAACCTTACTGCTGCGTAAGTTTCCGTGATGGAGCTGGGATTCACTCCCGGCTCTTGCCGATAGCCCGGTACGCGTTTCCCGTCGATCATGCCGGAACCATACTGCCCACGAACGGTGAATCGTGCTGCATCCTCGACACTCATTGGCCGAATCGATCGAAATACCTGCACCTTCTGTTCACGCACCGAATCCGCATCAAACGCCAGCGGCGGCTCCATCGCAGTCAACGCCAACAACTGAAGCAGATGGTTCGCCACCATATCGCGCAGGGCGCCGGTCTCTTCGTAGAACGCCGCGCGGTTTTCGACTCCCACCGTTTCAGCCGCGGTGATCTCCACATAGTCGATGTAGTTCCTGTTCCACACCGGTTCGAACAGCGAGTTGCTGAAGCGGAAGACGAGGATGTTCTGCACGGTTTCTTTGCCAAGATAGTGGTCAATGCGGTACACCGTTTTCTCGTCGAATACGCGGTGCACAACCTCATTCAGTACGTTCGCCGATTCCAGGTCCCGCCCGAAGGGCTTTTCCAGAACAATTCGTGTCCACCCCTGGTCGCGTCGGTTCAGTCCAACCGCTCCCAAACCCTCAATGATGGGACCCGCCACTGACGCGGGCGTCGACACATAGAACAAATGATTTGGGCTCGAACCATTCTTCTCCATCTCCTGCAGCCGAGCGCGCAACTGCGAATAGAACTTCGGATGGTTGATGTCACCTACCATATAGTTGAGCCGCGTTTCAAAGTCTGTCCATCCTGACCCGCTGAAGTCGCGTGTGTCCTTCGACTTTGCAGCTGCCTCCCCTATGGTCTTGCGAAACTCTTCGGTACCCATCGGCGTGCGGCCAATCCCCAGAACTTCGAACTGAGGGTTCATGCAACCCACACATGCCAGGTTGTACAGGCCCGGGATCAGCTTTCGCTTGGTCAGATCGCCCGAAGCTCCAAAGATGATCAGGACGCACGAATCTCCAGTTGGTAACGGTTCTCGCGACAGCTTCTCGAGGGTACTGGCTTGGATAATTGCTGACATAAGCTTGTCTCTATAGATGCTTTCGCTATGGAAATCGATTTCGGATCGTAACCGGAAACTGACCTATTCCGGCGGGTTCTTGTGTGCACCTTTTGGCTGCAGCTTGGCGGCTGTTGTTTCGCATATCAACGACAACCCCGCCTTCTTCGAAGCGCCCTTCATCCATCACCGCTTCCATCAGCTAGATGCCACGACCATGAGCGGATCCGGTATTTTCGGGAGCCACTAGGATCCCCTATCTTAACTAACGTCAAATCCTCGTCTTTCGTTCTTTACCGCGATTGAGAGTCCCTCGGGTTTACAGCGGCACAGAACATAGGCCTGTTTTCGGGGATTCTCATGTTTTCCGTGAATGGTCGCGTTTGCGGGGGCTTCGCGCAATGCGATCTCAACGTCGCTCTCGCCCTCAGAAACACGGCCGCGCTTCCTGGACAACAGCATGAGCCTATTCACGAAGGGAGAAGCGCAGCCATTTCGCTTGGCAAAGAGCGTTCCAGTTCTAGGCAAGGGCTGCCTTGATTATGGGCTATAGTCATTCGTAAACCTACCCGTCGAGACTTATTCTTTTTCCAGCGTAGGTCGGGAATGTAGTTCCGAACATGGGCGCGCTGGTCTTCGACTGCTCTTCCGTGGCTTCATCCTGAATGACATCCCAGTGCTCCGCGAGTATCGCGGCTTCGATACGCAAAATATCAGCGGCAATCCAATTCCCAGGGGCCCCGAAACCGCGTTGGTCGGCTCTTCAAACACGTTCCCCGGGGGAGGCGCCTCCTCCGGGGAACGTGGACCGAGTGTGGAGTTAGCTCACGCATTCATTCCGCCATCCACGGTAAGATTCGCCCCGGTAATGTAGGAGGACTCCGGACCCGCGACAAAGGCTGCCATTGCCGCGATCTCCTCAACATGCCCATAGCGGTCGAGCGCGGTGGCGGCCTTCTGCGGAACCGCCCAATCACCCGAAGCGGGATTCAAGTCCGTGTCGATCGGACCCGGCTGGATGTTGTTGACCGTGATGCCCCGGTTCCCGACCTCTCGGGATAATGCCTGAGTGAACATCTTGACGGCCCCCTTGGTGGCTGCATAGGGCACGAGCCCGGGCGCAACCGCACGCTCGCCCACTGCCGAGCCGATCATGATGATGCGACCACCCTCATTCATGTGCTTCAGCGCCGCCTGCGTCGCTACGAATACGCCGCGGACGTTGATGTCAAGCACGCGATCCATCTCTTCCAGCGTGGTCTCCTCGAACGCTTTCGGAA
>DATNKA010001184.1:0-3166 GCA_035603655.1 Candidatus Acidiferrales bacterium
AGCTGCTTTTCAGAGGCCTTCTCGAACAGTCCGTCCACGATCTGAATCATTTCAGCGTCCACCACGCGGTTCTTGGAAATGGCTTCGCTCAGCGTGATGGAGACGATTTTATTCGCACGCAGGGCGGCCATACATCCGAACTCGCCGCGATGTACCATATCGATGGCGCCTAAACCATAACGAGTGGCCAGCACGCGGTCAAAAGCGCTGGGAGAACCACCGCGCTGGATGTGTCCCAGAATTACAGCGCGAGTTTCGAAGCCGGTGCGCTTTTCAATTTCGCGGGCAAGAATGTTGGCGATGCCGCCAAGTTTCACGTGGCCAAACTCGTCCTTGTCCATGTCTTGTAGAACCGGAGAACCCTGGCTTGCTTGGGAAGAAAACTTCGCGCCTTCGGCCACTACGACTATGGAAAAATACCGGCCGCGCGCGTGACGCTGGCGCAGGGAGTCCGCCACTTTATCCACGTCGAAGGGCCGCTCGGGAATGAGGATGACGTCGGCGCCGCCGGCGATGCCGCTGTAAAGCGCGATCCACCCGGCGTCGCGGCCCATCACTTCCACCACCATCACGCGGTTATGAGCCTCTGCGGTTGTGTGAACGCGATCGAGCGCCTCGCAAACAATATTGCACGCTGTGTCAAAGCCAAAAGTGTAGTCAGTGCCCCCCAGATCGTTGTCGATAGTTTTCGGTACGCCCACAACCTTGGCGCCGGCTTCGTGAAGCTTTTGCGCGACCGACAGAGTGTCGTCCCCGCCGATCGCAATGAGCGCCTCGATTTTGTTCTTCTCCAGCGCAGCCAAACAGCGCTCGATGCCATCGGTGCGCTTCGATGGGTTGGTGCGCGAGGTGCGCAGGATGGTTCCACCGCGCGGCAGAATGCCTCCGACCGCGTCCAGATCGAGGACCATGGTTGTGTCATCGACCAGCCCGCGCCAGCCTTCCATGAAGCCGACGAATTGGTCTGCGTAGGTGAAGATGCCTTTGCGCACGACCGCGCGAATCACGGCATTCAATCCAGGACAATCTCCGCCGCCGGTCAGCATGCCAATCTTCATTGTCCGCTCCCTTATGAA
This sequence comes from Candidatus Acidiferrales bacterium, assembly GCA_035603655.1. Taxonomy (GTDB): domain Bacteria; phylum Acidobacteriota; class Terriglobia; order Terriglobales; family Acidobacteriaceae; genus Sulfotelmatobacter. The sequence continues at coordinate 1,077 of DATNKA010001184.1, forward strand.
TCCAGATGAAATTCCTGGGATGCCCCGGCAAGGGCTGCAGTCAGCGGCAGCCCGAAGCGCGGGATTCAGCAGTCTCCGGGAAGAAATAGATTATCACTAATGAGGATGAATCGAAGGAATCATCCCATTGGTCTCGCCATCATGTTGTCTGTTAGCAATCCACTTCGTACACTGCAAGAAAGCATCCGCCGCTTTTTCATATGCGGGTGCGGGAGGAAACTGAATTGAAAGTCGTTGAATACACTAAGGAGCATGACCGGGTGAAGCGCGCCAGATTGCGCAAGCTCGAAGTCTTGCGACGGCCCCGCATTTCGGCACAATGCTCCAGGGGAATGAATCGGAATGAATAAGACACTCAGAGCTTTGGGCTGGGGGATGGTTGGAATAGCGGGGGCGGTGGCAGTGGGCGCAATCGCGCTGCGTCGCGGCGAACCCATCAACGCGCTATGGCTGGTGGTGGCGGCGACTTGCTGTTACGCGCTCGGCTACCGCTTTTACAGCAAGTTTATCGCGGTAAAAATTCTTGCCTTGGATGCATGGCGCGCGACTCCGGCGGAGCGACTGGAGAACGGTCGCGATTTTCTTGTCACTAACAAATGGGTGGTTTTCGGACACCACTTCGCGGCCATTGCGGGGCCAGGCCCTCTGGTGGGGCCGGTGCTGGCGGCTCAGTTCGGATATCTTCCGGGAACCATGTGGGTGCTGGCGGGCGCGGTCTTTGCCGGCTGCGTGCAGGACTTCGTGATCTTGCTGTTTTCGGTGAGGCGTGATGGCAAGTCGCTGACTGAAATGGCCAAGGATGAGATCGGGCGAGTCGGAGGATTCGTCGCTTATGTAGCGGTGATCGCGATTCTGATTATCCTGCTGGGCGTGGCGGCACTCATCGTGGTGAACGCCCTCAAGGCGAGTCCGTGGGGTACATTTACCATCGCGATGACGATGCCGATCGCATTATTGATGGGCGTCTATCTCCGGCGGATTCGTCCGGGCAAAGTGCTGGAGGTTTCGGCGTTGGGTTTTGTACTCGTGCTGGCGGCGATCTGGGGGGGACAGTACGTGTCGCAGAGTGAGGTGCTGGCAAAGATCTTTACATTCAGCGCACCCACGCTGGCGATTCTGATTATGGTTTATGGGTTTGCGGCCTCGGCCCTGCCGGTATGGTTACTGCTCGCGCCCCGGGACTATCTCAGCACATTCGTAAAGTTGGGGACGATCGCGCTATTAGGGGTGGGGATCGTGGCGCTGCATCCCATGCTCCACATGCCGGCGCTCACTCGCTTTGTAGACGGCACGGGGCCGGTGTTTGCGGGAAAGATATTTCCTTTCGCGTTCATCACGATTGCGTGCGGAGCGATCAGCGGATTTCACGCATTGATCTCCAGCGGGACGACTCCGAAGCTGATTGCCCGCGAGACCGAGACGCGCATGGTGGGTTACGGGGCAATGATGGCAGAGTCGGCGGTCGCGGTGATGGCCATCATTGCGGCCTGCGTGATGCAGCCGGGGGTGTATTTTGCCATCAACAGTCCGGCGGGAATTGTAGGGCAAGCGCCGACGACGGCGGCGGCAACTATTTCCGGCTGGGGCTTTCCGGTAACCGCAGCCGATATGCAGGCACTGGCGCATGCAGTTGGCGAACAGACGCTTTACAACCGTACTGGCGGAGCGCCGGCATTTGCGGTAGGAATGGCGCACATTTTCTCCCACAGCCTGGGCGGTGAAACTTTGATGGCGCTGTGGTACCACTTCGCCATCATGTTCGAGGCGCTGTTCATCTTGACCATCCTTGATGCGGGGACGCGGGTGGCGCGCTTCATGGTGCAGGACGCGCTCGGACATGTCTACAAACCGTTGGGGCGGACAAGTTGGTATCCATCGATACTGGGGACCAGCGCGCTGATCGTGGGTGCCTGGGGATATTTCTTGTGGCAAGGCGTGAAGGATCCGCTGGGTGGGATTAATTCCCTGTGGCCGCTGTTTGGAATTTCCAACCAGCTGCTGGCGACGGTGGCGCTGTGCGTGGCCACGACAATCATCATCAAACTGCATCGCGCGAAGTATGCCGCGGTGACGCTTGTGCCGCTCGCATG
>DATNKA010001185.1:0-3399 GCA_035603655.1 Candidatus Acidiferrales bacterium
CCGTCTTGGTCGCTATCCCGGGATCGTTTGGCTTTATTACGCACAAGGCAGGATCGGTTTCATTCGCAATTTTTTTCTCCCCATCCTTTGCGTTGGGCACGTTCTTCTGGGATACAGGCGTGCGGGCGTGTTCGCGCGCGGGCGTCGAATCCTGAGCATGCATCGAAATGCAAGTGGCGAGCAGCCAGGCCGTTACGACAATACAGACATGCCAGTTTCGAATGATGAAAGGCGAAAGACGCTGATATCTCTGGGCCATCGGTCTGACCTTCGTCCGCATAATAGTCGTGATCCGTCCGAGGCTTGGATTTAATCACTTTGGTCCGACGGCTGGCAATGCCACTGTTGGGCTAGCCATTCTGGTTAAGAAAACTAGTTCTTTTGGCTTACTTCGAACGAACTCGCTCGCTCGGAAGGTCATATGGGCTCAGATTGGGCTTGACTTCCCGCGGTTCAAGCGGCAAACTTCCTTCGCATTTGGGCACTCCCCTTCTGTGTGAGCTTTAGCGGGCGAATGTGAAGATTCTCCGGCAGCACCGATGCCGAGAGTTGGATTTGCCTGGTACTAACGAGCCGCTTTTCTAGGTCTTAAGTTGAAGACTTAGAATTTCGGTGGCAGTCGGACCAGCGGAATATTTTGTATGGTTGTAATGCTCTAGGCGGTGCGCTTTGTTTCTCCCCTAAAGCCCTGCCGGCGGTTTTTTTTAAACTCCGCATTGAACAATTTGTTTCTGTACCTCTGAAGCCAACCCCCCCTTGGCTTGAGCAAGGTTGAATCGGGCAAGCTTGCGAGGAGAGTGCTAATGTTTTCCGGAAATTCACAACCTGGATTCCTGTTGATCGACAAGTCGTTAAGTACAGTTGCTTCGAATGATGAAGCCATTCAAATCCTCACTTATCCCAATCTCCCGGAGCGGATTAAACGAATTGATATATTTCTCGCTGACAAAATCCGCGCTAGCCTTGTGAGCCGACAGTCCTCTAATGGTCTCGATTTTGTGAAGGAGTTTAAATCCGGCCAGCGGAGGTATTTTTGTCGAAGCTTCCGGCTCGATACTGTTGGCAAAACCACGCCCCTGCAAGCTGCTCTCTTGTTTGAGCGATGTTCCTCGGGCACGACGGCTCTGGCTCAAATTGGACAGGACTTTGAGTTGACCCAGCGCGAGCAAGAAACCGTAGAGTTTCTTATTCAGGGACTCACCAGCAAAGAGATTGCCCAGCGAATGAAAATCAGCCCTAACACCGTGAAAGCATTTCTGCGCATTGTCATGGTGAAGATGGGAGTCTCCACCCGTTCAGGCATTCTGGGCAAAGTTATCGGTCCGGCTGGGTAATGTGAACCACTCCCAAAACTATGTAGGCTTCCTGAACTAATCCATTTGACCAGTTTACGAGATGCGGTAGTCGCGTAATGATGCGGGCTCGTGAAACGAATCATCGAGCGCGATCGTCGAGAATGTCCCCGCTTCCCGCAACTACTCGAGTTGCAAGCTCGCGAAGTCCAGCTCTTAAGGTCAAGGACAGAGACTGGTAAGGCGGTGGCGGGACGAGTGCAGAATGTCAGCAAGGGTGGTCTATGCCTCATCAGCCCGCAGCCATTGGCGCGATCGTGTGTGGTGCGTTGCGAGATCGGTGTTTCAGAAACCCCGGTCAGCATTCCCACCTTGATGCAGGTGCGATGGACACGAAGACAAAACCTGCAAGCCGATACCTATCTCACCGGACTCCAATTCTTGCTATAAAAATCCAATGGTCAAGCTTGTTGGCGCCACCCTGTTCCTAGCTAGCCCATTGTGTCTAGCCAAAATGACTACTTCCATTTAACTAGACTGTTAGAGCTAGACTCGGCGGTGCTTGTAAAAGCAGCCCACGAAGGCGCAGTGTAAAACGGCCTACGCGCGGAAAGGTATAAGCCTATGCCGCGCTGGTTAAGCATCTCAGCTACTCTCCCGCCGAGTGCGTTTTTGGGAGGAATCTCAATGGACCTTATACTGCGCAGCCTCCGACCTGGGATGTGTGCCATCCTACTAAGTTTGGCAGTGGGACTCACCGTGGTCTCGACCGGCTGCGGAGCCAGCCAGATGGGGCGGTCTTCCTCTCCCTCCGCAGCCAAACGCGTGGTGTCGGTTGCGATTGTCCCTTCCACCGGCACAATTCCTCTAGGCAATAATCTGCAATTCAGGGCTAGTGCTCTGTTCAGCGACGGCAGCAAGAGCGACGTTACTGCCATTGCAGCCTGGACTTCGGCGCAACCCAAGGTGGCCTTCATTAATGCTGCGGGAATGGCAACCACTAAAGCGATCGGCGAAAGCGACATTTCCGCCGTCTATGAATCGCGAAGCGGTTCTTCCACTCTTAAAGTAGCTCCGCCTGCGCTGGTTTCCATTGCCGTGACGCCACAGAGTCCTCTTTTGACTCCCAATCACTCGGTTCAACTGAGTGCAACTGGAACATTCACAGATGGCAGTAGCCAGGATCTTTCGAGCGCGGTTACATGGTCGAGCACAGCGACGGGCGTTCTCACGATAACCGGCACGGGTTTGGCAACTGGAAACTCCCCAGGCGCGGCTAATGTCATCGCCGGGATGGGGTTGATTACCGGGAGCGACAAGCTTGCGGTCGCGTTGCCCACGCTGGTGTCGATCGCGTTGTCGCCGCAGAACATCACCTTGACGCCGACCCATTCTGCTCAATTGAAGGCGGTCGGAACCTATAGCGACGCAAGTACGCAGGATATATCGGGCTCCGTCGTTTGGAGCGCGATCCCAGGCGGCACTGTCGCCGTCAGTACTAATGGTCTGGCCACAGGAAAGGCGCTCGGAGCGGCAACGATCACTGCCGTTTCCAACACCGTGAGTGCGATGGACACAGTTACGGTGCGAGCCCCGACGCTTAACTCGATTTCCATTAAGCCTAGTGGAGCGGTGATTCCGCTGGGAGAAAACCAACAACTATCGGCTACCGGAACGTACAACGATGGCAGCACCCAGGGTCTGACGGGTTCTGTGCAGTGGGCCTCTTCTAATCCCGCAGTTCTCAGTTTGAGCAGCGTGGGCATGGCAACTGCGGATGCATTGGGAACAACAACGGTGACTGCAACTTCGGGCACCATCAGCGCTACGAGTCACTTGCAGGTGGGCCCGCCGGTCGTCGTGTCCTTCTCTGTTGCACCCGCAACCTCCGTCCTTGCTGTGGGGGCACAGGAGCAGTTGAGTGCACTGGCGAAATTCAGCGATGGTACAACCCAGAACATAACCACCAGTGTGTCATGGAGTTCCGCGGATCCAGCCATTGCGAATGTCAGTAATCAGGGCTCACTGCTCGCCGGGCATGCGGGAGAGACGATAATCTCCGTCTCCTCGGACTCAGTTGGAGGTTCAGCCAATGTAACGGTCAGGC
>DATNKA010001186.1:0-3697 GCA_035603655.1 Candidatus Acidiferrales bacterium
CTGTCGCTGCACGAGCACTAGCTGCATCTCCGTCTCTACAAGCGATGGCAGCGTGATCGTCGGTAAGGTAGGAGCCTTCGACTTCGCTGACCAATCTGTTCTATCCGCAGAGGGAGCGAATCGTTTCTCCGCGAATGGCGCAAAGCCGGTTCCAGCAGCCGTCTCAATCGAACAAGGCGCGGTCGAAGGAGCTAACCAAGACGCAGTCCACGGAACCATGCAGCTAGTGCTCGTGCAGCGACAGGCAGAGATGATGCAAAAGGCGCTTAGCGTCTTCAACAATGACTTCGACAAGACCGCATCGGAAGATCTTCCCAGAGTCTGATGCTTACCAGATTTACCAGCATAGGAGTTTGACATGATTCGAGCGTTATATACAGCAGCAAGCGGAATGAGTGCCCAGCAAACCAATCTGGACACAATCGCCAATAACCTTGCCAACTCAGCCACCGCAGGATTTCGCCAGCGTCAGGTTCAGTTTGAGGACATGATCTATCAAAACCTGATTACTCCAGGCTCTGCACAAACCACGCAGACCCTTTCAGCAGGCTTGCAGGTCGGCCTTGGAACGAAATCAGCCGCCAGCGAAGTGATCATGACTCAAGGTGACTTCAACCAGACAGGCAATACACTCGACATCGCCATCCAGGGCGCGGGCTTCTTCCAAGTATCAAGACCCGATGGAACCATCGCCTACACGCGCGCCGGCAACTTCCACATGAACAACCAAGGAACGATTGTAACCTCAGATGGCGACCCGATCCTGCCTGCGATTACCGTTCCATCCAACGCAACCTCCATCACAATCTCTCAGTACGGAGTTGTCTCGGCAACACTCCCCGGACAGACGAACGCGGCACAGCTGGGCACCATGCAACTGGCAACCTTTGCCAACCCCGGTGGCCTCAACTCGGTCGGCAGTAACCTCCTGGAACAAACAGCATCGTCTGGCAACCCCATCACGGACACCCCGGGAGGGACCAGTGGAATGGGTACATTGCAACAGGGCTATCTGGAGAATTCGAACGTCGACGTGGTCGCTGAATTCGTTCAGATGATTCTCGCCCAGCGCGCCTATGAGAGCAATTCCAAGGTGATCCACGTAGCGGACGATATGTACTCGCAGATCAATGGCCTGGTCCGATAGGAATCCTATGAACAGCCGTCTTCATTTGCAACTCAGATTTGTCAGGTTGATCTTCTTACTTACGCTCCCAGGAGCATTGGTGACCACTCTGACTCAAGCAGCTTGTTACAAAACGCCGCGCACTGCAATCGACGCTCTCCGAACCGATTCCTCGGTTTCTTTCTCATCAGAGACCAGCGGCTATCGAGTAACGAGGCTTCAGTCTGATCCAGTGCTAGGACAGAGATGGGCGATGATCGCAAACTGCGGCCATCCGGAGTGGCCTGTATTCGCTCTTCCAGCGAACGACGTAATCTCGCTAGAAAAAATTCAAGAGACGAACCACCCTTTGATCGAGAGTGCCAAGGTTCCCCCTGTAGTGCGCGTTGGCGATCTGGTGAGACTTTGGAAGCAGGAAAGCCTTCTACGGATCGAAGTCGCTGGAGTTTCGGAAGAAAGCGGCAGCGTAGGTAAAACAATACGAGTGCGGCTATTGCACAGCAACACGGACGGCCAATCGGCACCGGAAGAGTTCTCTGGCGTAGTTCGAGGCCCGTCAGATGTGGAGATACAGCCATGATGAGATTCGTAGAGACAGCTTCATTGCCACCCGATGACCGCGGCCAAGAGTGTGTCGCGATGACTATTACAATTTCAGTACTCTTACTATGGACAACCTGTTCACTGTGGGCACAAGCAAATAACGCCCCTAAAGTACCTGACTCGAAACCCAATGTCGCGGCCGCATCGCTGTCCTCGTACCTGGAACGGGTTCGAACAGAAAACTCAAATATTCAGGCCGTTCCCGGTTCTATTTGGACCGACAGCGGTCGCTTTACCCGCATGGTTACCGACGTGCGCGCTATGCGGCCCCATGACCTGATCTCTGTTGTGGTCTCGGAGAGTTTGGCTGCTTCTACCGACGGAACGGTGAAAAACTCCCGGGCTTCCAATGCGAGCTCCGGACTCTCAGGCTTGTTCGGTACCTTGCACGCTGGAAATGCCCTGCAGAATTTGATCAACCAAACCTCAGCCTCCGGGCTGAATGCGCAAGGAACAAGCGCGACGAATTCCAGTTTGAGCACGACTTTCGGCGGACAGGTGATTGAAGTGCTTCCAAATGGAATGCTTGTGATTGAAGCGGCCAGGCAGGTTGAATTCAGTCAGCAAACGCAAACCATTGTGTTGCGCGGCTTGGTTCGCCCAGAAGACATCTCTCAGCAAAATCAAGTTCTATCGACCGCCATCTCAAGCCTTGAGCTCGAGGTACGCGGGAAGGGAATTATCAACGACTACACTCATCGCCAGAACATTCTCGTTCGGCTGTTGCAAAAGGCACTGATCTTCTAGTGGGGAACTATGTTGGCTGAAATAAGCAAATCGAAGGCGTCAAGGATAGCGAGAATTGGTTCCCGTGGTCCGTATTTTCACAGCAGATGCATCTTTGCCATGCTCCTGACCTCAGCTGCCGGCGCCTTTGCCTCAAATCCAGTGCCACCCGCACCAGCAAGACAAGCACGGGTGAAGGATATTTCTTCGGTTGAGGGTATTCGCGACAATCAACTGGTCGGGTACGGCATTGTCGTAGGCCTCGGAGGAACTGGAGACAGCCAACAAACGACCTTCCCGGCACAAACGTTAGCGGCAACCCTTCTTCGGATGGGGGTAAGCGTTCCGGCATCGTCAATTCGCGTACAAAATCTAGCTGCGGTCTTTATCTCTGCAACCCTGCCTCCCTTCGCGCGGTCCGGCACGAAATTGGATATTACCGTCTCTTCGGCCGGCGATGCGAGGAGCCTTGAGGGCGGCCTGCTTTTGATGACTCCACTTTATGGAGCCGATGGCAAGATCTACGCCCAGGCACAGGGCTCGCTTGTGGTAGGCGGCTACTCCGTTACCGCTAATGGCAATGTGAAACAGTTCAACCATCCCAACACTGCCCGAGTTCCTTTTGGGGCGATCGTGGAACACGGAGTTCCACTGGAATTAGAGGGTAAGAATCAGCTTTCACTCTTGCTCAATGATGCCGACTTTCGCAGTGCTGAGGCTATGGCCTCGGCAATCAATCAGACACTTGGTCGTACGGCTGCGCATGTGCTCGATAGTCGACGGGTTAGTCTGTCGGTTGCTAGTGGCGAAGACGTTCCCGCTTTGCTGGCCGAGGTTGAGTCGATTGAGGTGCCAGTGTTTCCTCGGGCCAAGGTTGTGGTCAATGAGCGCACGGGAACGGTGGTTATCGGAGGAACCGTTGTTTTACAGCCGGTATCTATCCTGCACGGGGGACTGGCGGTCAATGTGGTGAGTGAGTTTCAAGTCTCACAGCCGAATGCGTTCTCATCTGGAGGCACGACCCAGGTCGTGCAGCAGACGCGAATCGACGTCCAGGACAAGCCGGCCAACCGTATCGAGCTGAAACAGGGGGCAACTGTGGATGATCTGGTGCGGAGCCTGCAGACGATCGGAGCATCGGCGAGGGATGTAATCTCGATTCTTCAGGCTATGAAATCAGCCGGCGCGCTGGAAGCGGAGATTGAGGTGTTATGAGAATCAGCTCGGATCTTTCAGGTCAGC
>DATNKA010001187.1:0-17034 GCA_035603655.1 Candidatus Acidiferrales bacterium
TCGCTTGTCGAGCGGAGCCAGACAGGCCATTCGATACCAACCGACACAGAGGTTACATCAGACTCGCCGACCGCATCTTCGCCACCGCTGGCTCGGGTAGGGCCGGAGTCCCATGTCGTGTTCGGGAATCGTGAGAATCCTTCGATAGATGTATCCATCTGCTCCTTGCTCCCAGTTGAAACGAAACGGCTGACTCTGCCGATAGGCACTCAGCAAGTTGCGAGTGACTGGTTGATTAAACTCGCAAATTTGTACGGCCTCAGTAGCGGGGTTCGCACGTTGGAGATTCGATTTTCCTCCGAAGTGGCGCGGGAGTTAGCGAAGGGTAACCTCGAACTGATGAGGTCGGCCATCGGAAATCGACCACTCGCGGTTAATCCGAACAACGGTCGGGTTCGAGAAATTGCCACCTTGGCAAACGGCGTGAATCCGGTTGCGGCTGCAACGTTTGCGTGGCAAATTCTTGCGTTCGCCACCGCGCAGAAATATCTCGCGGACATTAATAAACGTCTCGCCAACATAGAACACGATGTTGGAGACATTCGGCAGTTTCTCTTCGACAATCACGAATCTGAGTTAGTGGCGAGTTATGGTTATCTCCGTCAGGTCACTTCCGCCATCGCAGCCGGGAAGTTGTCCTTCGAAGATGTCATCATCATAGGCAGCCAGCTAGAAGACATCGAGCGACAATGCAGTCGCGTAATGGAGCACAGTTACAGAGGGTGCCAGAGAACAATTGATGAAACGAAGGCCGAGCACAGCAAGAAGCTTCATAACCTAGAGTCGTTCATCCAGTATTCGCAGAAACGAGGAGACGAATTTCGGCAGTACGGCCGAATGAGCCTACTCGCGTTATCCGTGAGAATTGTAGCGACGTATCTCCGTGCAACTTTGCCATTGGACAAAATGATTGCCCACAACCGTGTCGAACATTTGCGGCAGAGTGTGGAAGAATTTGACAGTTTCAGACGGAGCTTCGCATTGAAATTATGGAATACGTGTGACACGATGGACGCTGTGTTCAGGTTTGAGGCAACGATAGAAGCATCCAAATGCCTTGCGAAGAGCAAGATCGCTTCTGTCGATGACATGCTCGCCCAAAAGCAAGTGGAGTTGGAGCGAGCAATAGCGTATGTGGAGCAACGGTTAAGCCAAGGGAGCGGGCTGGAGACTCCTCTTCGTTGGTACGCCCAGATTGATTCAGAAAACAAAGTGACGTTGTCGCATGCAAATGTTCCCAGCGAGGCCGCTGCTCACAGCGCTGGTGAAGTGTGAGCAATACCCCAGAATGGTCGAGAGCACAGCCTCAGTACGATGACTCCGTCGGGTGCGCGGTGTACAACGCCCGCAAGTCGATGACTCCATTGATCCGAAATTCTAGAATTTGCTAGTCTGCCCGATATACCTTTTGACCACTCGCTCTTGATTGTTACTGCGGCAAGCCTATCCGGCGCAGCAGGTCGGCGTAGCGTGGGTCGGAGCGGAGATTGTCGAGTCTCGGGTCAACCTTAATTAAGAGAAGTTCGGTCCGACCGGGAAATGCTCTTTCTAACGCCGCGAATGCGGCGTCCTTATCTCCGAGCATCGCGTAGTCCCCAGCAGCATCGTCGTAGTTACCCTCCGCATGCTCACGTCGAGCTGTTTCTCGTAGGAAAGCCCCATAACCTTCTTTTTCAAGAGCATTCTGCAGTTGTGTAGCTCGTCCTTGGTTACCATACAGTTGCGCTATTTTGATTCGCTGCTCGATCTCTTTTTTGTGATCGCCAGTTTCCTGATAGGAGTGTGCAATGGTAGCAATAACAAGGGCATTTGCCGGGTCAATTTCTAGAGTTTTGCGTGCTTGCTCGATGGCACGATCATATTCGCGGGACATCCAGTAGACTTGTCCAAGGCACCAGTTGTCTCTCAGCGAAACCGGATCAAGCTCCACAGCCCTCCGGCATTCAGCTTCCGCCTCCTGCATTCGGCCCACCACGAAATCAAGATTGCAATATGCGTAGTGGGCATCCGCTGAATTGGGTTCAAGTGCCAAAGCAGTTTGGATTTCCTTTTCTGCCTCTGAGAAGTTCCAAAAATATATGATGTCTACAACGGCTAGTGAAATGTGGGAATCGGGAATCTGACGGTCAATCTCAAGTGCCTTAAGGGCTGCGGATCGCGCCCTCCGGAATAGCACGCCACCGGAGACGCCCCTCCAGCTTCCCCAATAACCCAGCCCGGCGGAAGCGTCTGAGAGCCCAGCATACGCAGCTGCGTAGTTCGGGTCTTTCGCAACCGCTTCTTCGAAAAGGCCAACCGCTGCCTTCAAGTCCTCTACATCAGGCTTGTTTAGCTGATATTGCCCCTTAAGGTAAAGTCGATACGCCTCAGCATCCTTAGTTCCCACCTTAGCCACGCTTTGTTGTTGATTACCGCTTAATCCCGGTCGTAGCTGGCTGGCAATGTCACGGGTTATGGTGGCTTGCAACAACGAGGCATCATTGGCGTTGCGTGTGTATCGTTCGCCCCAGAGTTGCGCTCCGGTCGCGACGTTGACCAACTCGGTCTCAATGTCGAGTTCACTGCCATGCTCTGCCACGCGCCCCGTCAGCACTGCATCGACATGCAGATCGTGCCCGACACCTTGCGGATCGTTCTGTCGCGATTTGTAGTAAGACACGGTGCTGCGAGCCATCACTTGGAGGTTTGGAAGCCGGGAGAGAGAATTGGTGATCTCCTCGGAGATACCTTCACTGAGGTAGTCCATCTCGGGGCCTTTGCTCGCATTGGCAAACGGCAGTACGGCTATCGAATGTATCGGTGTCGCATCTGAAGTGCGGGAGTGCAAGGAGCGCCATGCTAGAAACACAGTCACAGCAATGAGCACTGCCGCCCCACATGCGACCAAGCGCCAGAACAGTCCTCGCGAATGTGTGCTGGCTCCCGCTTCTGCGACCGTAGCTGCGCTCTTCCCACTCTCCGTATCCCGCTTCAGTCGTTGCAACTCGGCTCGTATCTCGGAAGCATGCTGATAGCGTAGGTTCCGATCCTTTTCGAGCGCACGGTTGATGATATCCTCTAACTTAGGCGGCACGTCGGGATTCAGCCGCATGGCAGGCGTGGGAGCCGCGTCCAGAATGGCTTTGAAGATGACTCCTGCGCTTTCCCCACGGAAAGGCATCGTGCCTGTCGCAGCTTCGTAGAGCACGACGCCAAAGGAAAACAAATCAGTCCGAGCGTCCAACTCCTTGGCTCGGATTTGCTCCGGCGACATATATCCGACTGTTCCCAGTATTGCCTTCTCGCTGGTCAAGTCCGTGATCACCGACGTCGTCAAAGCACTGGGATCATTTGAAGGGGCATTTATCTTGGCCAACCCAAAATCCAGAATCTTGGAGTGCCCTTGCTCAGTTACAAAAATGTTTGCTGGCTTGATGTCACGATGAACGACACCCTTTGCGTGCGCCGTATTGAGAGCGTCAGCGATTTCTATGGCGAGCGTTAGAATCAGTTCGGTCTCTAACGGACGTCCCGCAATGCGGTGCTTCAGGGTGACCCCTTCCAGAAACTCCATGGCGATGAAAGAACGACCATCGTGCTTGCCGATTTCGTAGATCGTGCAGATGTTCGGGTGGTTCAGGGCGGACGCAGCGCGTGCCTCCCGCCGAAAACGTTCCAAAGCCTGTGGGTCTTGGGCTAGGTCTTCAGGAAGAAATTTCAGGGCGACAAATCGACCAAGCTCGATGTCCTCGGCCTTGTAGACGACACCCATCCCGCCGCGGCCGATCTTGCTGAGGATGCGGTAATGGGAGACCGTCTGACCCACGGGTTGGGGTGGTGGAGCCACTGAGAACACATGTTAGGTGGGGTCAAAGGGAAGGTCAACGTTGGGTGGTACTACGAGAAAAGTCGATTCTGAACCTCGGCGAGCTCCATGGGCGCATTGCATTCCTCGTCATCATTGGCCACATGATTGATCCGTGTGCTCACGGGATAGCAACGCATCAGCCGGGCATCGTAGGGTTTCAACAGTTCGGACGCCGCAGAAACATTTGTCATGCCGGGGTCGAGTCACAGGTCGTAGCCATCTGGATCAAGGATTACTGGCATCCGGTCGTGGACGGAGGTTACTTCCCACCGTTGCCGCACGCGGGGTTCTTGCGCGTAACGGTCGCCTCTTCCTCTATCCCGGGATTTGGCAAATTGCACTTGTGGCGGAAACGGGACACGGTGACGTTTTGATAGTCGGCATTCTCGATTTCATTGCATCCGCTCTTCGTGACTGTGCGGAGCAGTAGGCTGCCGCGATCTGCTTCTGGCAGCACCACGTCGATAATTTCGGTCACGACTTCCGGTCGCATGTATTCGGCTGGCTCATCGTGCGGGATGATCGAGCGCATCCTCTCAACCACCATTTGGCAGGCGGCACGATCAGTACCGTAGGCAACCATCAGAGTGACATTGGGGCGAACGATGGGGCCAACGATGAATCTCTCAACATCGGGTTCACCGTACCGAGCGTGCAGATCGGCGGCGTTCAGTTCTATGGCAGGCACGGATTCATGAGAAGGGATTGCTGGGCTGCATGGCCCATCTTTGCGAATGATCGTTGCGGATTTCTCATCGTGATTGGCTGGTAGGGAGCGAACGAAATATCGACTGATCGTCACGTTCTGATATTTGTCATGTTCGAATTGCGGAGCGCCCATAGCTTCGAAAATGCGGTTCAGCAGAATCCCTCGTTCCGATTCCGGGGCTAGTTCATCGATAATCTCCGATACAGTAGCAGTCGCCATTGACTGCTCTTTGTCATCGCTTCGATGGATTGGATGTTTAGGTTCGATCACCATTTCACATGCCGTTCGATCCTCGGCATAGCTAGCCATCATCGTAATTCCGGGGCGGACAACGAACCGCTCAACATCGGGATAGCCATAGCGAGCGGTGAGGTCGGTCGCGGTTTGGGCGACACTGGCGGTTGCAATCACAAGGAATAGGAACGATTTAGCGCCAAGCGGCATCGCAGTTTTCCATCGTTCGTTTCGCGTCGGGCAACGCATAGGCACGATTGTTGTTGTGAAAAGGGGTTTGTGTCAAACAGAATGGCTGATCCAGCAGGGTTGCTGGCCAAGTGGCTCAGAAACTTTACCCTCGTGGCCATCCCGGACGGTCGCCGATCCCATCGTTTGTGGCTCAACAGATTACGGGAGGGGGTGGCGAAACCCTTTTGAAACGCATCCTTTCGGAGGAGTTTATTCGGTCGAAGGTGCGTGATGGTGGGCAGAATGCCATCCCGCAAAGCTCCCGCTATAATTTCTGTCGATGCAAAAATTTGTCTACTCTTTCCAGTCGGCAGTTGGCATCTTCTGGATTCGCCCGGAACGGGACAAAAGCTGGGGACTCTATATCGGGGGCGAGGGCATAATCGAGCTTCTTGGCTATTACGGCTCCGCCTTCGCTGCCGCCGACAGCGTTTACATGCAGAGCACCGGATGGGACGGCTGGGACCAACGTAAACGGATTGACGCTCCGGAGACCTTGCTGCTGTGGTCGAGAAAGGTTGTGAAGTGAGCCGATGAGCACCGGAGTCGATTTCGGCGCAGCCAAGCGCAATGTTCCTCGCCCGACGCAGCGCCGGACGCCCGACCGCTGAGTGCAAGCGCCATCTTGGCTGCGAATCGGCGGCACGACGAAATGCTCGCGCATAGCCCGTGGTTTCGGTTGTGGCAGCAGTTCGGAGTTTGCTGCCGAAGTGCCAGAAGGAACGAGCTAGTCAAAACGGCGTAGGCAAGCGGGATGTGATGGCTCCACCACTTCTGCCGTTTCTTTCGGACTAGCTTTGCGGCTCTGAATGAATCCGTCATTCCAAACCTGTTGTGAGTGTTATGGCGAATAACGACAGTCAAAGGATAGGGGCACTACGGAAGGGGGTTGATCCTGTCGGCTCCCGCTCCATAGCATCCATCCGAACACGCAGCCTGATGCTAACCACCCCATTAGTCTAAACCCGACCCAGAGGCCGCCGAGCGGCATACTCGACCCTCGAAGGTGATCCTCTACCATTGAAGAGACGAACATCGCGAAGCCCCAACCCAGAGCGCCGAGCAAACAAACATATTGATTGAAGGTTAGCCTTCGGAGCGGGCCCGGTCGTTCTTGAAACCTTCCGGGCATCGGTATACCCAAGAGTTTGCAAAGGAGTTTGAAGACCACGACCCACAGCACGCCAGCTAGGATCGGGATGGCAAATGACAGGCGTTCCATGATTTCAGCATGATGCTTTCAAATCTAGCAAAAAGCAACCGATTGCCGCAGTTGGTGTTGCTATCAGGCCGTTACACTCAAAATCCCTTCGACAGAACTGGTGCCGCCCCGCTGCCCGCAGAACAATTCCTAGAAAACTGTGTTTTTTTCGATACTGAGAAACAACCGACTTCGATTGCCATCGGGTGGAGGAAACCAATTCTCGGGCGGGTGTTCAAGTCCAGCGCCTTTCAAGGACGGGGGCGTCGGGGGAAAATATGCAGCCGCGATCCACACTTTCCCGTGGCGATTGCAGCGGACATCTTTCAGGCCGTCCGGTCCTCCCAACGGATGTTGTGGTCGACATCCTCGAAGGACTCTAAATGCAACAGGGCGTCACAGAGGCGTTCCGCCTGTGTGTTCCCGTACCTCCAATCGCGCAGGGTTCTTTCCGTGCTTGCAGAACTCATACTGTAATATCAGGCACGCCCCAGCCACCAAGTCAAGTTTACGGCTCGATGAAGCCTCAACTCACCTGCAATAAATCAGCCCTCGATAATCTCCCCGCGCTCATTCACCGATATATGCGGCACATGCCGCAACGGAACATTTAGTTTGTAGCGTGCATGCCTGCGCTCCCCTTCCCTGATGAGCGCGCCTTTCTCCCCCAAATCGGCAAGGTCACGTGTTGTTGTTGCAGGAGACGCACCTGTGATGGTGCTGTACTTGCCGGCACTCATACCGCCCTTGAACCCTTCAGGCCCTTCCTTGAACATTCGAAGGAGCGCTTTCTCCTGCCTGTCGCTCAGTTGCCCGCGGATGCGGTCGAGCAGCTTCGTCTTGTCGATGAGGAATTCGATGAGCGCAAGGGTGCGCCGCTGCGCTTCGAGTATCGTGCCGGCAAACCAGGCCAGCCACTCGGTGATTTCGTTGCTTTTGTTCGCCGCTTCCAGCACAGCATAGTAACGCGCGCGCCGCGCAAGGATCGTTGCCGCAAGCGCGATCAGGGACGGCCGGCCTAGACTCTGGGCCAGGGATTTTTCCGCGAGCGCGCGGCCGATGCGGCCGTTACCGTCCTCAAACGGATGGATCGATTCAAAGTACAAGTGAACGGCCCCTGCCCTTGTCAGCGCGGGCAATGGCTCCGGACCTCCCGGAGCGGTTCGGTCGAACCACATAATGAATTGCTTCATCTCCGATGGAATCTTCGCCGATGGCGGTGCCTCAAAATGAATCTTCGGCGAGCCCATGGCGCCGGAGAGAACCTGCATCGGCTCATCGCTGGTGCGGTAGCGGCCGATATCCGTCAGGTCTTGCCTGCCGGTCATCAGCATGCGATGCCATTCAAATAATGTGTCGTCCGAAAGCGGCGACGCGAAGGTCTTGTAGAGGTTGACCATCATCTCTGAAACGCCGCGTTCCGCTGGGGCCGGTCGCCGGTTGTCCGCAGCCAACCCCAGCTGCCGCTGGATAGATGACTGAACACTCGCCCGGTCTAGAATCTCGCCTTCGATTTCCGAAGTGGTCAGCGCTTCCGTGCTCATCGCCTCGACCGTCAGCTGATTGCGGTCTTCGTCGCCAAGATGCTTGATTGCCCCGACAAATGTCCCTCCCCCGACCAGGAAGCGCTGTTCGGCCGCGGCGAGGCGGGACGGATTCCAGGCGAATCTGGGCCAGTTAGGCTGCTGCCAGTTCCAGGTCATGAGCGATAGCTACCCCTTCTATCACTCACATTATCGTATTTTGTGAGCGATAGCAACCGTTTCTATCGCTCAAGCTCCGCGTTGAGCGGGCAAATACTGCGCCAGCAGGTGGACGATGTCAAAACCATCTACTCCGGCAAGCTGATGTCCATCGATCCGCAGATGCTAAGAGTATTGAAAGCCTGGAGGCAGAACGCCCGGTTCTCTTCCGAGGAAGACTGGATGTTTGCAAGTCCGGCGCAGGTCGGCCGGCTGCCGGTCTCCTATCCGTGAGTCTGGCAGATGTTCCAGAAGGCAGCGGCAAAAGCCGGCATCGGAAAACTGGGCACGCATTCATTGAGGCACAGCTACCGATCATGGCTGGATGCGGTCGGGACAGCAATTGCGGTGCAGCAGAAGCTGATGCGCTATTCGGACATTCGCACGACGCTCAACATTTATGGGGACGTTGTGACGGATGAATGGCCGAAGCGCATTCCAAAGTGGTGGGACTGGCTCTTTCGCCTAAAGTGATTGCAAACTGATTGCAATCGTCTCTAAGTTATTGAAATTATGGCGGAGAGAGTGGGATTCGAACCCACGTTACCCTTTCGAGTAAACACGCTTTCCAAGCGTGCGCCTTCAGCCACTCGGCCATCTCTCCGGCAAGACTCGGAATAACAGCTTGTTGACGAATGGCACCAGTGCCAGGTTGGCAGCCACTGGACATCCGACGTGTTTCATTCTATGGGCGTTGACCCGTCAGCGCAAATCGTGGGCGCCGAGCGCATGTGAATTTCAGCTTTGGTGCAGTGGCAAACGTTAGCTCAGAAGAGTTTATTCGGACCCATCGAATCGGGACCAGCTGAACCTGAGGTCGACGACGCGCTCGACGTAGAGGCTCCCGCCGCGGCGCCCGCGGCTGCGCTGTTGGCTGCAGGAACGGCAGAGGTGCTTTCCGCTGGAGCAGCGGTTGCAGGAATCGGGGGCGGCTTGACGCCATCGACGACGTGGTGGCTCAGACAATAGAGCGCGAGTTCCAGACGATCGGCGACGCCCAGTTTGTCATACACTTTGCGCAGGTAATTCTTTACAACTTGTTCAGTTGTCCCCACCCGTATGGCGATCTCTTTATTCTTCATGCCCTGCGTTACACAAGAAACGATCAGGGTTTCCTTGGGCGTGAGCTGAACTTTGGGACGTGCTCCAGAAGGCCGCAGGTTGTGGCCGCGGAATGCTTCCATCACCCAGTGAACCGCCTGGTTCTCGAGCCAAGGTTCTCCGGCGGCAACTTTGCGCAGGCAGTCGACCAGCACCTCGGGTTCAACTTCGCGCGATAAAATGCCATGCGCCCCGCGGCGGAAAAGATCCAGAGTGAGCTGTTCGTCGGACGCGGGGGTGACGACGACGATTTTGATTTCCGGCGCCTGGCGCAGAAGTTCCGTCACCGCTTCAACAGGGTTAGCCGCTAAGGCGGATTCAAAAATCAAAACGTCCGCAGAAAATTTTGTGACTGCAGATTGAGTCTGAGGAAGGGTTTCGGCTTGACCAACAACGCGGATATCGTCTTCGAGTGCGAAGATCTTGCGCAAACCAGCGCGAAAGATAGCCTGAGAGTCAGCCAGGATCACACGGATCAGGCGGGCCGAGCCGCCATCCTCGCGAACCCCGTGATTTTCTCCGCCACTGACCGTGCTGGCCATTCGTTTCCTTTGTCTTATGTTCGCTCGAAATGATATTCGTCAATCACGACGCCCACGCCTCGACGCCCTTTGT
This sequence comes from Candidatus Acidiferrales bacterium, assembly GCA_035603655.1. GTDB lineage: Bacteria > Acidobacteriota > Terriglobia > Terriglobales > Acidobacteriaceae > Sulfotelmatobacter. The sequence goes on from DATNKA010001187.1 coordinate 9,681, forward strand.
CCTCAAAGCTGCGAACAACGCGGCCGTGGCAGTCGATCTGTATATCGGAACGCGAACCCACGACATCGCCCGGAAGCAGGATGGTGAAGTCCACGAGCGAACCCACGGGGACGTCTCGATCCATGGCGAAGAGAACGCCGTTGGCTGAGATGTTTTGAGTCTCCGCCGAGCACGCGCCGCTTGTCGATTTCAACTCGACAGGTAAATGCAGCGGAAAACGAGGAGCACTCTGCATTTCAGCGTAGTGCTTGGTCGCAGTCTGCTGCTGCGATTCCACTGCCAATTGTCGCTCTGTCGCTTCGCCTGACACTGTCCCGACGAACCTTCCTTCCGGATCGCAAAAATAACCGTCCGGATTTCCAGAAAATTCTTTCCGTCAAGTTTCTTGACGAACTTAAGGGCAGCCTACACCCGAGAATCAGCCTGACAAAGTTACGGAAGTCATGGAACGATAGGGCGTTAACTGCTTGAGGATGAAAGGATTACAACGAAAATGATGCAGTCGTTCCGTGCAAAAGGTGAGGGTGAGGATCGGATCCTGCTCGACCTAGAACTTGGTCACTTCCGTGAAGTTAAAATCTCGAATCTTCATGGCGGGTACGACCATATCGAACGATTCTTCTCCACAAGAGCGGAGAGGCATACTCATGGCCGCAAGGTTTGAAAGCATTTGGATTAGGCTTTGGTTGAAGCGAAAATTGCGGATACCCTTCCGCACTTGTCCGTTTTCCACTAGAAAAGTCCCGTCGCGAGTCATGCCGGTAACGATTTTTTCGTAAGGATCAACTTCGCGGATGTACCAGAACCGGGTGACCAGTACGCCGCGTTCGGTGGAGGAAATCATCTGAGCGAGAGTTTGCGGATTTTGCGGATTGGCAAACACGATGTTGACCGGCATCTCGCCCGTTTCGTTGGGCAGGGGAAATCCGTGGCCGGTGGCTGCGATCGGTCCGACCTTGTCGTTATATTCTGAACGTTTCATGCGCTCAGCAGTTGCCCGCGCGTAGACCACGCGCTTGACGATTCCATTCTCGACCAGCGGCACGCGCTGCCGCCGCATGCCTTCGCCATCGAAGGGACAGCCGGTTTGCAAGGGATGAGCGACGTCGTCCCAAATGGTGATGTTCTCGCCGAAAAGTTGGCTACCGATTCGACCGGTGAGGAATGAGCGTTGGTCGAGGATCGCGATTCCGGAATAATCCCAAAACATGAACCCGACAAGGTCGAGCACGGCGGCTGGCTCCAGAATTACTGTGTACTTCCCTGCCGGGATCTCCGCAGGATTCGCGGAGTCAATTGCTTTCTTCGCCGCAATCTCGGCCAAGTGGAGCGGATCGAGATTAGTTAGGTCGGGCGAGTTAGCCTTCTGCCAGCCAGAAGAATCAGCGCCAATCATGGTGATGGAAACTTCCGCTAGAGTTTGCGTGTGCCAGCGACTAAGACCGCGCGAGTTGAAGATGCCATCGACGGATTCAGAACTGGAAAAAATGCCCGCGCTGGTGAGTTTGTGTTTCTCCGCCACATCGACGATATTTTTTACGCCGACTGCGCGCACCTGCGGCGTGATGGCAGCGGTCTGTGCGAAGTACCGCGAAGGAAGCTGTGGGGCTTCCGATCCGCTATCCGCATTGCCGGCGGCCTCTCGCGAATCCGCCATGGGCAATAAGTCAGAATCTGGATGCTGTACTCTTGCCAGACTCTCCGACGATGCAACTACACGACGCAAACTATCGTCGTCAAATTTATTGGTGAAGGCGCGAGCCGTGCGTCCGCTAAAGACGGTGCGAACGGAGACGACATGGTTTTCTTCAGCGACATTTTGATGAATCGTGTTATTCGCGAACCGGGTAAGGGCAAAACTTCCACCGGAGAATAAGACCTCAACCTCATCGGCGGCCGAGAGTTTGCGAATGCGCTGAAAGATGTCGGCTGCTTGTTCGTTAGTCAGCATCGAATGGTCAGAATTATCTGGGTACCGATTTTCCTTGTGCCTCTGTGTCTATTGGATGAGCTAGCCTTTTTGGTAAGCACTCCCCACTTTGATGTTCCGAAACCGCGAAGGTGCAGCTCCATGGCCCGTGCCCATCACTTGTTGTGGCTGTCCTTTGCCGCAATTCGGAGTGCCCCAGAGCGTCCACTCGTCGCGAGAGCAGATCGCATCCAGCGAATTCCAGAACTCGGTCGTAATGCCGGAATACGATGGGTTTTTCACCATGCGCATTCGTTTGCCGTGCTTGATCTCCCAACCAATCTCACAGCCGAATTGAAAGTTGTAACGCTTATCGTCGATTGACCAGGAGCGGTTGGTCTGCATCAGGATGCCATGGTCGGTCGAAGCGACGAGTTGCTCCAGGCTAAGCGGCTTCTCGCCGGGCAGGAGGCTGATGTTGGTCATGCGAATCATCGGAAGACGGTTCCAACTTTCGGCACGCAGTGTTCCTCCGGAGCGAGTCTCGCCTATGGTGTGCGCCGTCTCGCGCGAACTGAGATATCCAGTGAACAATCCATTGCTAATGATCGGCGTGCATTGCGCCGGAACGCCCTCGTCATCGAAGCCGAATGTTCCGAGGCCCGGCCCGTGCTCCTGGCGGGCGTCGGCGACAACGTTTACCATCTCGCTGCCGTAGCGTAGAGTACGCAACTTGTCGAGCGTGAGGAATGAAGTACCGGCGAAGTTCGCTTCCATGCCCAGCACACGATCGAGTTCAATGGGATGCCCAATGGATTCGTGAATCTGCAACCCAAGTTGAGAGCTGTCAAGAATAATGTCAAACATCCCCTCGGGGCACTGCTCCGCATGATGCAAAGCAACCGCTTCCTCCGCGATGCGGCGGGCGTTCTCCACGAGTTTCAACTCTTCAATGAGTTCGTATCCTTTATTCTGCCACTGTCCCCCAAAGGAATTTGGATAAGAGCGCTTCTGAATCTCGTTGCCTGCGAACGCGTACGCCGTGTAGCCCGCGCCGGCCGAATACTTCGTCTGATGAATGTCGCTTCCCTCTGACGATAGAAACCATTGCTCCTCGCGATTGAAGTTGAGGTTAGTTTCCGCCAAGGTGACGCCGGCAACCGCTCGGAGTGCAGTGTCGACTTTAAGCAACAAGGCAATGTTTTGTTCCACCGAAATCGAGAACGGATCGATGGTGTGCGGCGTGGTCCATTCGGCGGCTACCGGCTTTTCGGCGGCGAGGCGAACGTCGTGCTGCTTCACTTGCGCTGATGCGCGGGCGATTTCGACAGCGCGAGCAGCGGTGGCTTCAACACTGGAGCGATCTAGTTTTTCGGAAGCGGCAAATCCCCAGGCGCCATCGGCCAGCACCCGTACGCTGACCCCGACAGACTCGGCGTCGGTCGCGCTACCGACCTTGCCATTCTTCGTCGTGAGCGCGCGGCTTCTCTGACTGACGATGCGTGCATCGGCATAACTCGCGCCGCGCATCGTGGCGAGGTTTAAAGCCCAGTTGGCGATTTGCTTCATGCGGAACTTCAAATTTACCACGGAGCAGGAGAACGTGTGGCACGAACACTCTTGCCCGCAAAGGCCGGGAGCGCATGAACTTTGGGTATCGAAGTTTCAGCCCCTCACGCCTTTGGCTCTGCAGGTTCTGAAAACACAATGACTGCATTGCTCGTGGTTAGATTTCGCGGGCAGGAGTGCCCGCGCCACATTCAACCAAACCCTTAGAGCGCGGCACGTGCCGCATCCAGCGCTTGCCTCACCGCTAACAATTCCTTCAACACTTCGCGCAGCTTGGTGGATTCGAGGGCGTTGGCTCCGTCAGACTTCGCTTCTTTGGGATTGTCGTGCACTTCGAGGAAGACGCCATCCACGCCGGCGGCGACTGCGGCACGCGCAAGCACTGGGATGAATTCCGGCTGGCCACCACTGACCACCGGGCCCCGCTCGCCGGCTTGAGCGGAAGGGAGTTGAACCGAATGGGTCGCATCGAAAACCACCGGCGCGAATTTGCGCATGATGGAGAGAGAGCGCATATCCACAACCAAGTTGTTGTAGCCGAAGCTGCTGCCGCGCTCGGTCAGAAAGACGTGAGTGTTCCCTGCCTCGCGGCATTTTTCCACTGCGTGACGCATGTCCCAAGGCGAAACGAATTGTCCTTTCTTGATGTTGACTGCCCGGCCACTGAGCGCTGCCGCGACCACGAGGTCAGTTTGACGACACAGAAACGCGGGAATCTGCAGCACGTCGACAGCTTCTGCGACTTTACCGACATCCACCGCTGCGTGTACATCAGTGAGCACCGGGACCTGCACTTCGTCTTTGATTTTCTTTAGAATTCGCAAGCCCTCTTTCAACCCAGGTCCGCGGAAGCTGCGAATCGAAGTACGGTTGGCCTTGTCATAGCTCGCTTTAAAGATAACCGGAATCCCGAGGGCTCGCGTCACACCTTTAATGATCTCGGCCATGCGAATGGCGTGCTCTTCGCTCTCGATGACGCACGGGCCAGCTATGAGGAAGAGATTGCCTGAGCCGATGCGGACATCGCCGACTTGGAATGAAGAAATCAAGAAATGGGACTTTTGACCGCCGAATACTCAGGAGACGGACAAACAATACAATAAAGGACGGATCCTAAAATCGGGCCGGAAATTATCTCGGCTTAGCTTTCGATCTCGACGATAAATGTTCGCCTATCTGCGGGTCTCCTTCTCGGGACGGTGGAACATCTCTACCGCCGCAACCTCCTTTTCCGCCCGCCGTTTCGATCCGTGCTCGTACGCAGCCGCAATGAACGTGCTGAACAAGGGATGCGGCTCCAGTGGCTTCGACTTGAACTCGGGATGGAACTGGCATCCGATGAAGTGCGGATGGTCCGGCAGTTCCACCATTTCGACGTAAGTGCCATCGGGGGTTGAGCCGGAAATTCGCAGCCCTGCAGCCACCATCGGTTCTTCGTATTCGCGATTGAATTCGTAACGATGGCGGTGACGCTCGCTGATTTCCAGCTTGCCGTAGATTTTGTGCGCCAGCGTATTGGGTTCAATCTTGCAAGTCCATGCGCCCAGCCGCATAGTGCCTCCAAGCTCCTCCACACCACGCAATTCGCGCAGCTTGTAGATCACACGATGCGGCGTCGCAGGATCGAACTCGCTCGAATTGGCCTCCGCCAGTCCAACCACATTCCGGGCAAACTCAACACATGCAGTTTGCATTCCCAGGCAAATGCCAAAGTACGGAACCTTTTTCTCGCGGGCATAGCGAATCGCGATCAGCATCCCTTCGATCCCCCGCTTGCCGAAACCTCCCGGAACGAGGAGCCCATCGTAACCTTCGAGCTGCGTTTCATAGGATTGGTCGCCGGTTTCCAGTCCTTCGGCCTCGATCCAGTTCAACTGAAGTTTGAGATTATGCGCCAGCGCACCATGTACCAGCGCCTCCTTCAGCGACTTGTAAGAGTCTTCATATTCGACATACTTGCCGACAATTCCGATTGTCACCGTGTCCTTGGGGTTGTAGACACGATGCACAATGTCTTCCCACTTGGACAGGTCGCGTTCCTTCGCCTCCATATGCAGATATTTCAGCACCAGGGTATCCACCCCCTCATTGGCAAACACCAGGGGCACTTCATAGACCGATGCTACGTCTTTGGCTGTGATCACGGCCTCTTCCTGCACGTTGCAGAAAAGCGCGATCTTGGATTTAAGGTCCTTGGCCAGGAAGCGGTCTGTACGGCAAAGCAGAATGTCAGGTTGGATTCCGATGCTGAGCAGTTCCTTCACGGAATGCTGCGTCGGCTTGGTCTTCAGTTCTTGCGCGGCGGCGATGAACGGCACCAGCGTTACATGCACGAACAATGTGTCCTCGCGGCCGAGTTCCTGCCGCATCTGGCGGATGGCTTCCATGAATGGCAATGATTCAATGTCGCCGACGGTCCCGCCAATTTCCACAATGGCAACATCCACGTCTTGGGCGACCTTCTTCATCGCAGCTTTGATTTCATTGGTGACGTGCGGAATCACCTGCACAGTCTTGCCCAGATAGTCGCCGCGACGCTCTTTCGCGATAATCTGCTCGTAGAGGCGGCCGGTGGTCCAGTTATTATCGCGAGAAAGTTTGGCGTGGGTGAAGCGTTCGTAGTGGCCGAGGTCAAGATCGGTCTCGGCGCCGTCGTCAGTCACAAAGACTTCGCCGTGCTGAAATGGCGACATCGTCCCGGGATCGACGTTCAGATAGGGATCGAACTTCATCAGGTTGACTTTGAGCCCGCGGCTTTCCAACAGACAACCGATGGAAGCCGCGGCCAATCCCTTGCCTAGAGAAGACACAACTCCGCCGGTTACAAAGATGTACTTCGCTGGCATCTCTTCCTCGCTTTAAATTGTGATTGAAAATTGGTGCAGGTGGGGTGCACGAACAATTATGGCAGAAGATGCCTGTGGAAAGAAACAGAAGAATTAAGGAGAGGGCCGCGAGCTGAAAACAGAATCATTGGGTTGCATATTGGCTCGCAAAGAACGCCACGCTCACCGGGATGCGGTCAGCTCCCCAGCTCCGGCCCAAATCCCGGGCACGGTCCGTCGGCAAGGTTCCCGGTTCGGCCAACGCGGACCTCGAAGAGATCAGCATGAGAACGCAGCTCAATGGGACGGCTAGCTAGCCCGCATTGATATCGCTGCGTCTCATGCCTCCCATCGCCCGGGTGGGAGGGTTCACCCTGGCGACGACTTAAATCGAGGGCTGGTCCCCAGCCGGCTCTGGCGAGCCATCGATGTGGCTCTTGGGGGACGCGGCATCGAGTTCCGCTTCGAGGTTAGATTTGAAGCCGCGGCTCGCCTCTTCCAATTGAGCTTTCGCGCGCGCCAGGTGAGCCAGCGTTGCGTGCAGCCGCTTCGGTCCCAGTACCAGGAGGCCAAGCACGAGTACAAACAGAATTTCCGTGCCAAAACCCACAAATTACTCCTTCGTCAGGCTTTGATCGTTGGCAACTGTGGTTGCTGTGGCGAGGGGCTTGTCTTCGTCAGCTTTCATAGCTGACTTGAAGCCTCGGATACCTTCTCCGATTCCTTTGCCCAGCTCTGGAAGTTTTTTAGGCCCGAATACCAGCAGCGCGATTCCGAAAATGAGCAGCAGGTGCGTCGGTTGAAACAGTCCTTCAAACATACGGGCTCCTTTTAGGTCGAGTAAGAAATCTGAAAACCTTATTAGTAAGAAAATTAGCAAAACCAAACGCCGGCGCTGCAGCCGCCAACCAGATACAGCGCCTGCCCAAACAGCCTGGAAAAAGCCGGCAACAATTCAACCGCTGCGCTTGACGGAATCACCGCTGCTTAACAATTTGTTCCACGGTTGATGAAACTCGGCTCGTCGAGCGATATTCCCTATTTAGAAAGA
>DATNKA010001188.1:0-2768 GCA_035603655.1 Candidatus Acidiferrales bacterium
AATTTCCGAGAAAGTGGACCTAGCTGTAGTGATCACACCGGCAGTTACGGTTTCGAATGTCGTAGGTGAGTGTGTCGATGCAGGCGTGAGAGCGGCCGTCGTGATCTCGGCGGGATTTCGAGAGCGAGGTCCGGAAGGCGCAGCGTTGGAGCAACAGATCCAACAGCAATTGCGCCGCGGCACAATGCGGCTGATCGGTCCCAATTGCCTCGGTATCATGAATCCCGCGATCGGTCTGAACGCCACATTCGCCAGAGGCATGCCCAAGGCTGGCAATGTTGCGTTCCTAAGCCAGAGCGGCGCATTAACCACTGCAATCTTGGACTGGAGTCAGCGCGAAGAAGTGGGCTTCAGCGCGATCGTCTCGACTGGCTCAATGTTGGATGTGGGCTGGGGCGACTTGATCGATTACTTTGGCGATGATCCGCACACGCATAGCATTCTGGTTTACATGGAGTCGGTGGGTGACGCGCGCTCGTTTCTTTCGGCAGCCCGAGAAGTATCTCTCAGCAAACCCATTATCGTGATCAAGGCTGGTCGCTCCGAAGCCGCCTCTCGCGCCGCGGCATCGCACACGGGTGCCCTCACAGGAAATGACGAAGTTCTGGATTCGGCGTTTCGACGCTGCGGCGTCTTGCGAGTGCACAACATTGCCGACCTTTTCTATATGGCTGAAACCCTCAGCAAGCAACCTAGACCTAAAGGCTCGCGCCTCATGATAATAACCAACGCCGGCGGGCCCGCCGTTCTCGCGACGGATGCGCTTATTGCCAATGGCGGTCAGCTAGCCACACCTTCCGAAGAGAGCTTGCGGGGATTGGACCAATTTCTGCCACGGCACTGGAGCCACAACAATCCAATTGACATTCTGGGCGATGCGGATTCCGAACGTTATGCCAAAGCGATAGAAATCGCGTCGAAAGATCCCAACAGCGACGGTCTGCTGGTGATCCTAGCGCCGCAGGGAATGACGGACCCGACTGAAGTCGCTGAACGTCTGCAACCCTATGCCCGAGCTTCTGGAAAACCTCTGCTCGCAAGTTGGATGGGAGGGGGCAGCGTCGCCGTGGGAGAGAAAGTCCTCAATACGGCAGGCATTCCGACCTTTGCTTATCCCGATACTGCCGCACGCGCATTCACTCATATGTGGCGCTACAGCTATAACCTGCAGGGGCTCTATGAGACTCCAACACTGGCGGAATCTCTGGAGCCTGAGGGCGGCTCTCGGAGTCGTGCGGCAGATGTCATCGATAAGGCTCGGAACCGCGGGCGGAGGCTGCTCACAGAAATCGAATCGAAGCAAATTCTGTCGTATTACGGAATTCCTACCGTCGAAACCCGAGCCGCCAGGAACGAAGACGAAGCGGTGAAACATGCATCGGAGATTGGTTACCCCGTTGTGCTGAAGGTTTTCTCCGAGACCATCACGCACAAGACTGATGTCGGTGGCGTCAAGTTGAATATGCAAGATGAGCAGTCGGTGCGATCCGGGTTTTGCGCGATAAGGTCTTCCGTCGCAGAGAAAGCGAGTTCTGACGAGTTTTTGGGGGTTACCGTGCAACCCATGATAGAGACCGAAGGCTACGAGTTGATTCTCGGGAGCAGCGTGGATCCCCAGTTTGGACCGGTGATCCTGTTTGGTTCGGGCGGCCGGTTCGTCGAGGTCTATCGAGACCATGCGGTGGCTCTTCCACCGCTCAACAGTACTCTTGCTCAGAGATTGATGGAGCATACCCACATTTTCAAGGCGCTCAAGGGCGTTCGGGGACGTCTACCGGTAGACTTGGTTGTTCTGAAAAACCTCATGGTCCGTTTCAGCCAACTGGTGGTGGAGCAGCCTTGGATTGCAGAAATTGATCTTAATCCTCTGCTCGCCTCGTCGGAGGGTCTGTTGGTTCTAGATGCGCGCGTGCTCTTGCACGATCTAAGCCTGCGTCCAGACCAACTCCCAAAGCTGGCCATCCGTCCCTATCCGTCGCAGTACATTTCACAATTCACGATGAAGGACGGCACGGAGGTCACGGTCCGGCCGATCCGCCCCGAAGACGAACCGCTGATGGGTAAATTCCATGAAACGCTTTCTGACCGTAGTGTCTATATGCGTTACTTTTCCTCGCTGAGCTTAAGCTCACGGGTGGCACACGAGCGTCTAGCTCGCATCTGTTTCGTAGACTACGATCGTGTGATGGCTCTAGTGGTGGAGCACAAAAACAGGGCTACCGGCCAGCATCTGATTCTGGGGGTTGGAAGGCTCATCAAATTAAACGCGAGGAATGAGGCCGAAGTTGCCATCCTGGTGTCTGATCAGTATCAGAAGCAAGGCTTGGGGATCGAGTTGCTTCGCCGCACGGTCCAAATCGCGCGCGACGAGAAGCTAGGCAGCGTCTCCGCTGAAATGTTGCGGGACAACTTGACGGTGCAACGCATTTTCAAGAAGGTTGGGTTTCGTCTGCGATCGCTGGCCGACTCCTCTTCCATATCAGCCGTGCTTGACCTCTGAACCCCGTGACGCGAGCCACAATCCACGGTAGCCCTCATAGCGTTCTTCCATCCGGAAGAACTACACCCTCGGCTGCATTCGGTGGTAGGCGGCACATAGCGGCGCCGGCCCACGGTTGGCTCGGCTGACGCAACTGTTCCGAACAGCCACCCAACGCCTGCGGTTAGCGCCCTGGCCAGCGCGACCCAGAACCTGACGCGTATCTCCTTGCCCAGTTTAGGTCCGCTGTGACGGCGACGGAGAAGCTGCCTGACCGGTATGCTTTCCG
>DATNKA010001189.1:0-2133 GCA_035603655.1 Candidatus Acidiferrales bacterium
GCGCAGAACGATCTCGTCCGCTACAAGCAGTTGGTCGACAAGCAGGAAATTTCGCAGCAACAATACGATCAGGCCACCGCGTCCGCCAAAGCCAGTGCCGCCGCCGTAGAAGCCGCACGCGCCAATGCGGACGCAGCGCAGCAGCAGGTTACGCAGGCTCAGGGCAAACTCGTGCAAGCGCAGGCCAATCGTGATAACGCCAGAACGGCTCCCAGGCAGATGCAGGTCACACGCGCAAGAGCTGCGTCGGCGCTCGCCGAGGCGCAGCGCAAGAAGGCTGATCTCGATCAAGCCCAGCTCAACCTCCAGTACACCAAGATCGTCGCCCCGGTGAACGGCGTCGTCAGCGACCGCACAGTCGAGGTTGGACAGAATGTTGCTCCGGGACAGGAGTTGATGAAAGTCATCAACCTCGAGGACATCTGGATTACCGCCAACTTCAAAGAGACCCAGCTTCGCGAGATGAAGGTTGGTCAGCGCGTCACTATCGATGTCGACGCGAACGGTAAGAGCTACAAGGGGAAGATCGACAGTTTCGCCGCTGCCAGTGGTTCCCGCTTCAGCCTGTTGCCTCCGGAAAACGCAACTGGAAACTACGTCAAAGTGGTCCAGCGGATGCCCGTGAAGATCGTGTTGGATCCCGGATCGAACAACGATCATTTGTTGCGTCCCGGTATGTCCGTAACTCCCAAGGTGTGGATTCGCGAATGAGTGCGGCCACCGCTACGCTGGATCAAGACGCCTGGCGTCCTGCGTTCAATCCGTGGATCATCGCGATCACCGTTACGCTGGCGACCTTCATGGAGGTGCTCGACACTTCCATCGCCAACGTCGCCCTGCCTCACATTGCCGGCAGTCTTTCAGCCGGGCAGGACGAGAGCACCTGGGTACTTACTTCCTATCTCGTTTCAAACGCAATTGTCCTTCCGCTGAGCGGCTGGCTGTCGTCGATCATGGGCCGCAAGAATTTCTACATGAGCTGCGTTGCCCTGTTTACGGTGAGTTCATTCCTGTGCGGGCTGGCGCCGAATCTGGCAGTCCTCATCATCTGCCGGATTCTTCAGGGAGCTGGCGGTGGCGGGTTGCAGCCCAGCGAGCAGGCCATCCTCGCCGACACCTTTCCACCGGCAAAGAGGGGTATGGCATTTGCGGTTTATGGAATGGCCGTCGTCACCGCTCCCGCGATCGGCCCGACCCTTGGAGGATGGATCACAGACAACTTCAGCTGGCGCTGGATTTTCTTTATCAACATTCCCGTCGGCATCATCTCGATTCTCCTCACATCGCGCCTGATCCAGGATCCACCCTATTTCAAGCGTCGCAAGCTCAGCGAAACTCATATCGACTACGTCGGCCTCGGATTTGTCGCCCTGGGGCTGGGAGCCTTGCAGATTGTCCTCGACAAGGGGCAGCGCGACGACTGGTTTGAATCGAACTTCATTGTCACGCTCGCCTTGATCAGCGCAGCGGCCTTGATCTTTGTGATCTTCTGGGAGTGGACACATAAAGATCCCATCATCGATCTGCATCTGTTCCGCGACCGGACGTTCGGCGTCTCGAATCTGCTGATGTTTATGCTGGGATTTGCCCTGTTGGGCAGCACTCTGCTGATTCCTCTCTTTTCCCAGACGCTGCTCGGGTACACGGCGGAACAGGCGGGCCTGGCTCTCATGCCCGGTGGCTTCACGATCATTCTTTTGCTGCCGCTGGTGGGCTTTTTGCTGTCGCGCTACACCCCGCGATGGCTTCTTTTGTTCGGCCTCGTCATGCTGTCGTTTTCACTGTTTCACTTGACCGGTTTAGATCTGGATGTTGATTTCCGAACGCTGGCGATGGCGCGTGTTATTCAAGCGGCTGGGATGGCATTCCTGTTTGTTCCCATCAATACCGCCGCGTATGCATTCCTCCCACGGGATAAAAACAACGCCGCTTCCGGCCTCATGAATCTGGCTCGCAACATAGGCGGTAGTGTCGGAATTTCCGTAGTTACCACCATGCTTGACCGGCGCACTCAAATGCATATGTCGAATTTGTCGAGTAATCTGAGCGCGAGCAACCCCGCTCTGCAGGCGCGGATCAAGGCCCTCGGTGGCCTCGTGCAATCTCATGGCGGAGGTCCCCCAGGATATTCTC
>DATNKA010001190.1:0-5899 GCA_035603655.1 Candidatus Acidiferrales bacterium
AGCTGTAGGCATTGTCAATCGCGCTCGAAGGCGATTGGAATTCGAACCACTGCAACAACGCCACCGTTTGCGGATGATACGTAAATCCGCCAATCTTCACAGGGAAGGTCGGGTGTGGCAAGTCTTCGATCACGTCACCCACTTCCATGAGGTCTTGGCACTGGCCAGCTGGATTCAGCCAGAAAGGCGTAATGTTGTGAATACCGTCGAACCCCACGAACGGATCGTTGAATATCTCGGCGACCTCGTGGCTGTGTGCGGTCACATCCTGAAACCCGCCTGTGAACAGGCCCGGGCTGATCCAACTCGAGTAGTTCATAACGTAGAAACGAAGACGGTCGCCGTTGCTGGCGTCACCAGGCTCCTCATCGAAAGTGTGGAATCCAAGCACGCAGCAGTCGTTGGGATCGTTGTTCTCATAGAGGAATACGTTGGGAAAGAAGAACGTGGAGATGTCTTTGGTTGTGATCAAACCGGCCACTTCCGCTGCGCCAATGACGGTCGAGTTATCCGGGGGTGCGGTCGGCGGAAACAGCTCGCCTGAGAACACGGGATCGCTCACCAAAACAAAGGCGCAGCAGCTGCCGTTGTCATTGAGCGAAAAGAAATATGTGCCTTCAATCAGAGCCATGGTAAGACCCGTCGTAAGGTTAGGCAGCAATAGAGTATGCCAGTCCGGTTGCGCTTTGCTCGCGAACTCTGCCCGCTGCTCGGCATCTGCGATTTGGGTCGGTACCGGGCTGCTGGTGTACGTGGACAGTCCATACACCGGGCCATTAAGGAACCGCTTCACGAAAGCGGTTGGCGTGGAGATGAGCCGAACCGTCTGTCCGAGCTCGCTGGGTGTACACTTCGGGCAGTTTGTCGGGTTCGTAACCACTGACCGCGGAGTACCATCGGCGTTCAGCATGTCGATAGTGACTGGGATGACAGGCGCATTAATTGAGGTGGTCCCATTGTGTGACGGTGGTCTTCCGACCATGCTGTATTGCCAAATATCGCGAGCCGTGCCATCCAGATAGACACCCTCGGCCCTAAACTGCCCCGTGAAATTGACTATCGTATCCACGCTTGGGGGAAAGCTGGAGGAACTTGTCGCATTTGGCAAAGGTCGGAGTACGTTGGTCGCCCTTTTTTGTGCCGCATAAGGGCCGCCCGGAGCAGGATGAGAGGCTATCACGTGCATCCTGGACAAGAAATTGTTTGGCAATACATCTTTGTCTTGAGTGAATGCTACCGCACTGAGTAGCGTCACGAGCAAGAACCAGAGAGAGCATTTCTTCATATCATTCTCCTTAAATGCGATGGGGAACAGGATTATCCCCGTCCCAAAATCGACACGGATGCTACATCGAACCCCATCTGTGCTTGTCATGAATTGGTAAAAACTTGCGAAAACATTGACTCTTCGCTGACTGCGATAGGGCTGCCTACCCGGTTCTGGACGAATTGTCGGCTCGGAAGCAAATCGCCAAGCCATAACCTTGCACTCTGGCTACGCAGAAATGTATGTCGTAACACGTGCCAACTGATGCGCTGCGTGATCTTTGCCCGCTCCACCCCCAGTCGGATGCAATTCCACTCCATAGCTTTCGGCTAATTTCATCCGCTTGCTCGCGAAAATTCAGTGTTGATCTTCGGCATAGTCGTTTCTGAACGCCAACGCAGAAGGTCAGCAAACGTCTTGCTGCCATATCGATCAAGTGTTCCGGGGCAATGAGTCCGCGGCGGCTGACGGACGCAGTTAGCGTAAGCGCGGAGGGAGTCGTGATAAAGCCGCCGGAACCTAACCCGGCCGATTCACTTCTAGCATGCGGTCCCAACAAGAATTCCCCTTTTTCGTGTACTAGATTGTAGGGCAAAATTTAACGCTAACCTGCGTTGCTCGACCCCTTTGTCCCAAATTTCCGCGGTTTTGAAGAAAATGGATCGTTTCAACTGCCACGCCTGATAACGACAGTTAGCAACTCACCGATGATTTCCAGTTCAGCCCTCAGTGCGCGTATAGTTCCAGCCCGGAGACTATTTGCACCTTTACGAAATCGGCGACCGCGAGAGCATTGATTCTAGTCGGTACGACCTGTCCGGGTCACGACCTGGGGCGCCAGCGGCACACATAGCCATCAAAGCAAGAGTTGCGAGCAACTAGAAGGTTCGAGGAGACAACGATTTTCATGGAGAACGATGTGGTAAATAAGCAGATTCGAAACGTGGCGATCGTCGGTACGGGCTTGATTGGCGCGAGCTGGGCGGCGCAGTATCTGGCAAGCGGTTTTGACGTCGTCGCGACGGATCCCGCGCCAAACGCGGAGGCCAACTTACGCAAGGGCGTCGACGAGGCATGGAATCTACTCACGGTCATGGGTCTTGCTTCGGGTGCAAGCCGCGACCGACTGACCTTCACTGCCGATATGAAGGAGGCGGTGTCGAAGGCGGACTTTGTCCAGGAGAACGTACCGGAACGACTCATCTTGAAAGCCAAAGTGTTCGCCCAGATGGACCAAGTCGCTCCTCCGGACTCGATCCTCGCTTCGAGCGCATCCGGCATCACCATGGATATCATTCAGTCGAGCTGTAAGCATCCCGAGCGCTGCGTGATAGGCCATCCCTTTAATCCTCCCCACGTCATTCCCCTGGTTGAAGTAGTAGGCGGGGCGAAGACGTCCGAGGCGGTGATCGAACGAGCCATGACGTTCTATGCGTCTATCGGCAAGAAGCCCATCCGGCTGCGCAAGTCTCTCCCGGGCCATGTGGGGAACCGCCTTCAAGCGGCGCTCTACCGAGAAGTCCTCTATCTCATCCAGCAAGGCGTGGTCAGTGTGGAGGATGCAGACATCGCCGTGTGCTATGGGCCGGGGCTTCGGTGGGGTGTGATGGGCCCAAGCCTGCAATGGCATTTGGGCGGCGGGCCCGGCGGAATCCATCACTTTGTGGAGCATTTCATGACCGGCTTCGTGGGCCAAATGAGGAAACTCGAAATGCCCGACGTCACGCCGGCACTGATGCAGACGGTTATTGATGGCGTGCTGAAGGAAGCAAACGGCCAATCGGTCGAGGAGCTTGCTCAGGCGGAGAACAAGCTGGTGTTGGAGCTTCTCGCGCTACGCGCAAAGGCAGGCAGAATACTTCCATAAAACATCGGACCGGAGTTCTCCTTCCATGCGCCGATTAACCAGACCGGCTTGTGAGCGCTCAGTAGCCGGCAGAAGACCAGCTTGCCAGACAGGCAGCTAAACGCTCATCCAGTGAGTGAATGACGTGGGGGCCCTATTGATCAGACACTTCTTTCGGCGAACTTTTCCCGCGCCGTAGATATGCCTTGGCTGGCTTCCAACCTCAATAGCGGGAGCCTGTCGGGCGCTATTATGAGCGAGTTTGCTCGCACCGGGGACGAACCGTTGCCCGGACTCGGGACACACGACATTTTGAAAGTCCACGCCGGTCAACGGGACGGTGGGATTGAGTATCCACACTTTGGACACAGAGTATCGAGGGCGGTATTTACTTTGCCCGGTTGATTTTCTGTTTTTGGGGCGTCAATCGGTCCGTCCCTGGACGCGCTGTCTTCGTCCACGGTTCGGACATGCTGGCAATTTCGCCTAGTGTGCGGACACCCTGCCGCGCCCCCTCGCGAAGGCGGCGACTTTTACGGAAATTTCTTCACACAACGCCTGTGCTTTCCTCGGTCCCTCTGATCGCTTCGACTTTCGCCGGTTCCGGTTTCTTCCTGTCGAGAGTAGGATCGACTGCTTGCTCTAGATGGTTCATAAGAGTTCGAAGGTTCTCCTCGCCGGTATCCAAGATCTTGCGCAATTCTGCGCTCGCCCTGATAGCTTGTTCATAGGAATCCCGAGCTCTTGTAAGAAGCGGAAGCTGTTCAATGAAAGCAGTAGCGTTCTTAGTGAACTCGTTCACCGCTTCGGTGTAGGTTGCCATGGATGGCGGCGACAATGGCTGACCGGCGGGAACCTTCTTCGGTCCGGTCACCAGTTTCGGTTTCTCGGCTCGGCTTTCGCGGTAGGCGTCAACCAGCGTTTCGCTGGCCGAATCCAAGGTCATCTCCAGGGGTTCGGCCGTCTGCTTCGAGGCGAACTGTGGTTGCTCCGAACCTACTGTGTCATCTAGCTTTTTCCACATGCGCTCCACTCCTTTGGATCTTTCGATTCTGTCGGAAAGCGGCGACAGTGCAATATTGTACTTGCTGTGCAATGAGAGTCAAACTTGCCAGACTGTTCATGCGTTGCACAACTCCCACCGCGCGCGACTTCCGATGGGGGTTTGGCTACGGCATACGAAGACGACTTAGTTCAGCGGGCTTTTGAACCATCTCCACCATCGCAGCATAATATGGCTTAATAAATTCGGCAGCGGATCTGGCGAATTCGAGATTTTCGCCTGTACCATCGTGTTTCGTAGCGGCTCGTTTGTGCTAAAGATTGTTTGCACGAGAATGGCGTCGGCGGTTTTCCTCAAACATGACATTGTCTCCTTCAAATCAAGATTCGGAGATGTTTTTTTGCACTCTGCTTTTAAGCCCAGTCACGGCCGGGCCAGACGGAGCGGCGATTGTGCCAGAAACAGAACGGCTGGTTTGCCCATCTTCATTGCTATACAACCGCGTATCTACTACGAACCGCGAGGGAAGCGCTACAGATTGCCTTTTAAGAACTTGGAAGGCGGCGGGACCAGCATAAACACTGGGGTTTAGCGTAATACGTTGCAGTTTATCGTTAGCGGGTCGTAAGTGATTGATTCTACGTCCGGCTATGCCTTAAAAGCAGGAGGTCGCGGATTCGAGTCCTGCACTGTTCACCATTTATTCTGTGAAAATTATTCTGTGAAAAATCCAGCTGAAGGCTGTATCCGGGCCGCGCGGTCGTAATCTCAAAATCTCAGAGTTTTGATGGGGAACTCCTGGCCGAGAACCACCACTCCTGGTGGAAACGGGCCACCGCGCACCCTGACTTTGCAGCTTCTGCAAGAAGCTCTCCTCTCTTAACATCCGAAAAACACTGCCACTAAACAAATTGCACTAGCGGCTCTACGTTGGCACATGAACTGCAAGACCCCCACTCAAAGCCTGAGAGGTAGCAACGGCGTTTCGTGTTGAGCGTTCCTGAGTTCGGGTCGGGAGGAAGACCACTCTCATAAATCCAGCTTAGTAGGGGTCGTACAAGCTTGTCCGGGGCGGCAAAAAGTGTTTTTTGCGCCTTTTTCTTGCGAAGAGGCGGTCAGATTCTGCTGTGCCCCACGGCTAACTCTTTGAAGAAGTGATGCGAATTCGAATTGCAGCGCGACAAGGCTAAATCCTACGTGTGCGCCGCGCACCCGAGAACGATGGGCGCAGAACACCCAATTTCACTCACTTCGCGTGAGGACGTGCCATTTTCTTATGAACGTTGCAGAATGCCTCGAGGTTTTCTTAAAGACTCTCACGGAGGGCCGCCAATGACTAACGACCATACCTCAACGTACCAGAAAATAAGATACCCACACTGGCAACGCGAATTTGAAGCCGCACTTCTTGAACGAGACCCGCAGAAGTTGCGGGAGCACGTGGATGCCGCCGAAGCAGCCATGTTTCAGCGGTCGCAAGCATTGGTGGAGAGCGCAAATGGACACGTGGAGCAGCAAGCCATCGCTGACGCAATCCGGACTTTGCGGACCATCCAGAGGGAAAAGCTCGGCTATCCAGAGTGGAACAAAAATAACAGTTAGGCTTCTATACACAACAGTTTGCAAAACGCCGTTGCTCCGGCAGCCTCGACCTTCGGCAGAACGAACTGAGAGCATTTTCGTGCTCCGGTGACGTAAATTCGATTGTGTAAAAGCGAGAGGGTGTAAGTTGGCTTTGCCTAGCAAGCAAAAGCCTTTCCTGGAAAGGAGACTTACACCCGAT
>DATNKA010001191.1:0-4736 GCA_035603655.1 Candidatus Acidiferrales bacterium
GTGATTATTTCGACGGGGACGAAGAATCTGCAGGAACAACTCTTCTACAAGGATGTTCCTTTTCTGGAGCAGGCGCTGTATGGAGACGCGGCTTCCGGCTCCCGGCTCTCGGTCTGCTACATGAAAGGCCGCAACAATTATTTGTGCCGCAAAAAACTTTATGACCTCACCGATCAGCCAGTCCTCAGCGGACTAGAGGAGATCGAGCAGTATCGTGCGATTTCCGCGTGGGAGAAAACGACCGCGACTGGCGACCGCGCTGAACTTGCTGAACTTCCCGAGACCAGTGCGCTTTGGCACAAACTGGATGCACGCGCCGATGCTTGCACCGGGCAGAAGTGCAGCGAGTGGGAGCGGTGCTTCGTCACTGAAATGCGCCGCCGCGGGATGGAGAGCGACATTATTATCGTCAATCATCATCTGTTCTTCGCCGACCTCGCCATCAAGCTGCAGGCTGAGGGTGCGCCCGACGCCGGGATTCTGCCGGAAGCCGCGGCGGTGATCTTTGACGAGGCCCATGAACTAGAAGATGTGGCGGGGAACTATTTCGGAATCTCGGTGAGTAACCTGCGGGTTGAGGATCTGGCGCGGGACGTTGAAACCTCAATGCAACACAATCGCATGCTCTCTGCCGGGCTTTCCGGAGCTCTGGGAAGTTTGCGCGAGCGGTCGCAGCTCTTCTTCTCGCTGTTGCCGGCGGGCAATGGGCGATTCGCCTTCGAGACGCGGCGCGAGTTTCTGGAAGAAAATGGCGAAGAGTTTCTGGCGCTGAATCAGAGTCTGATGCGGTTGGCGGGCGAATTGGAAGGTTTACCGCAGAAGCCGGAGGAAGTTTTCAACTTCGTGCGGCGAGCTCAAGAGCTGCAGGTGCAACTGGGCTTCGCCTTGGAGTCGGACGATCGCAACACCGTTTTTTGGATCGAACGGCGCGCCGGGCGAATGGGCTCGCCACAGAGGGACTCTTCGGCCTCGCCCAGGGCGGGCCCGGGCACGGAGAAAAAAGAAGAATATTCACGCGGACGACAGAACGTTTTTCTGCAAGCTACGCCGATTGATGTCGGTCCCATCCTGCGCGAATGCCTGTGGTCAAAGCTCGAGTGCGCGGTGCTGACTTCGGCCACGCTCGCTGTGGGCGGCGGATTTGAGTACGTCCGGCAGCGGCTGGGGTTTGAGCATGCCCGCGAGTCGGTGCTGCCTTCGCATTTCGATTACGAAAATCAGGCTTTGTTTTATGTGCCGCCCGATCTGCCCGATGCACGCACGCCGCAGTTTACAGCGAAAGCGGCCGAGCGCATTCGCAAACTCCTCGAAATTACCCGGGGGCGCGCCTTTGTACTGTTCACCAGTTATGCACAGATGAATGATATCTACCAGCGGCTGCTGGGCGAGTTGGAGTTTCCTATGCTCCGGCAAGGCGACGCTCCGAAGAACGCGCTGCTGGAGGAGTTCCGGCTAACGCCGAATGCCGTGCTCTTTGCCACTTCATCGTTCTGGCAGGGGGTGGACGTGCAGGGCGAACAATTGAGCTGCGTGATCATCGATCGCTTGCCGTTTGCGGTGCCAAGCGACCCGGTGGTAGCCGCGCGAGTGAAAGCTATCGACGCCGACGGGGGCAATGCGTTTTTTCAGTATCAGGTTCCGGCCGCGGTGATCACGCTGAAACAAGGCTTTGGACGCCTGATTCGCTCGCTGCATGATCGCGGTCTGCTGGTGCTACTCGATAACCGCATTCTGAAGAAGCAATACGGCCGTGTGTTTATCGAGAGCTTGCCGAACTACAAGAAGACCACGGAAATTCGGGTAGTCGAGGAATTTTTCGGCGCAGAGAGCTGAGAGGCCCGAACCACTGCTGCCGCAGATACCCCAGAAGCGGCAATGGACGTTTTAGTTCTTCGACGTCTTTGCCCACAACGCTCTTTCGCCTTCCGGAGCCAAGCGTAGGCGGGTGACGCCACCAATTCCAGGCAAGGATGGTGGGGGAAAGGATTTTTCCTAAAGACGCAAAGGCCAAAGGAGGTGCAATGGCGGAGTTATCCACGCCGGTGGCCCCGCATGGCCAACAGACTGATGCCCGCGAGCCAGCCAATGGGCCACACGAATAACGGTCAGGTTGAGAAAGGAAAGAGCCAACTGGAAACAGTCCGGCCCACTTGACCCAGCGCCGCACTGCGGCCGGATCGGGCAAACGATTAGAGTCCTTGAGCTTGGGTAATGCCTTCTCCCGTGAGCACTGCTCCGCAAAACGCCGCTGCAATGCCTGACAGCGCGCCGGTGGGCTGTAATGCGTGTAAGGGCAGAGAGAACAGTGGAAGGAATGTGAATGTCCTCCCGCAGATGGCGCAGCGTCCACGGCGGACGCCAATCCAGTCGTGATGCTCGTCGTGTGCCTGCTTGCGCCGGCGACCGTGACCGATGATCGACTCCTGTTCACAAACCGGGCATCGGCGGGCCCGGTTGCGTCGCCCTATTGGGAGGGGTTTCGCTGGCGAGTCTACGGCTTGCGCGCCTAAGCAGCCGTTCCCTTGAGCAACCTGGGTCAGCCGAAATCGAGCTGATCGGCGATTGAAACTCTTTTGGACTCGTTTGGCACAACTGTCAGTTGCAATCGATCGGGGTGATAGAAATTTCCGAGGTTCTGGGACTCGGAATAGCATTGTTCCAGGAAATTGTGCAAAAAATCATCCATGTCTTCGGCGTTCGCGAGAAGTTACCCCCGTCTACTCGTCAGAAGTGGCCCACCTTATTAGTTAAGCGAAGGATCAACGGAGTTGGAGATGAGGGACCCATACGCAATTTCGCCAGATGACGCGAAAACTCCGCGCTCCCTTCCCAGAAAGACGGCCCCCACACCATCACCCGTCGTGCTTTCTCGATGGGGCGGCTAAGTCGCTTTCGATTTCACGATGAATAGCCCAGGATTGGCTTCCGCAGCAATCTCCGCTCGACCCATCGGCGCACATGTTCGGTCTGAAACTCCGTCAGGCTCGCAATCGCGAATGCATAACCTATCGCCAGCAACAACGCTGCAGACCCTACTAGCAAATGGCGTGCATCGGGCTGCCACCTCGATTCGCCTGCTATTGCCGCTGTAATCAGCACAAGAAACGGTAGATGCACCAAATAGAGGGTGTAGGAAAAGCGCGCTGCCAGGCGCGAAATCGCCACGCGGCGATTGGCAGGAGCCGCGCTCTTCGCGGCGAGCAAGAACCACATGAGGACAAACGTCGCGACGCCCAAAATGTAATCGGATAACATCCCACTTACCAGGTGAGTCTTCGCAAGAAAGAAGAATAGTGGGCAGTAGACGATTGTGACGATCATTCGTAGCCTGACCTCAACGCGCGGAACAGGCACCAAAGCGAGTACCGTTCCTAAGAGCCAGAGAGGAAATGACAACAAAATGTTCTTCCCAACAAGCCATGCACAGGCAACAAACGCCATGGCGCTCACAATGCGAACGGTCATCCGTGTTCCGCGACGCACTACCAGGAAGGCGCAGGGAAAAAGAATGTAATACCAGAATTCGTAGGCAAGACTCCAAAGCGGACCGTTGCTGCCAAACGCTTTCACCAGGATTCCTTGCAGAAAAAGCAAATTTCCGGCAAATATCGAGGCACGCAACGAATCTGCTACGTTGCCAAGTACGGTCGTGCCCGTCTGCCCCGCATACAGGGCGGGAGCCAGATGTGAATGTAGTCCTGCAAAATCAAGGACAGCACCCAACATCAGTGCCGGAATAAGCACGATCCAAAGACGTACCAGGCGATGTGTTAGATACAGACGCCAGCTCCACTGGCCACGTTGCGTGAGCCGAAAAATGCTACCGCCAATCAGATATCCGCTGAGAACAAAGAAGATCACAACCGCTTGATGCCCTCCGCTGGAAATGACATAAGGCATCGCGAAAAGAACGCGATGGGAGTCGATCTGCCGATAGTCCACATAGAGCAAATTTCGCCAATGCCCCAGACAGACAATCAACGCGGCGATTCCGCGCATTAGGTCGAGCGATACGGAGGCAGTGGTACTGTTGAATGGGATGTGTGGAGTTGACTTCATCGGTTGTCTTCTGACTCTGAACGAAGCGTGACCAACTATTCTGAAAACCTGTATAAGACTCCTTTCAGGGAAAGATTCTTTGCTCGTGCGTCTCCCTGAACATTGTCACCGTCCTCGCCCCACGATCCCATTCCAAACCTGTTCGACAAGTGTAATCCGTAACTGTCGAAGACAGGCGATTTCGCTCACCGAGAATCGGCCCGACTTTCGTCAAGGGTCAAAACGCGTAATTGATTCCATAACATTGCCGGCTCCCAGGCCCGAGTAAACTTGGTGGTGCCAAAACCAACCATGAAGGCTCGGGTAGAAAGGAGCCGGACCATGAGCATTATAGGATGCGATTATCACCCGGGTTTCCAGCAAATGCGTTTGTAGATACCGAGACGGGAGATTACGGAGAGCAACGATTAGGGCACAGTGAGAGAAGAAAAAGTTTTATCGTGACCTCGCAGCCCAGGGCAAGAAGGTACGAGTGGGAATGGAAGCGAGGGGGCATGCGCGCTGGTTCGAGCGACTCCTGGCGGAGGTGAACTTCGAGTTGTGGATCGGGGACGCCACCGAGATCGCCAGGAAGCGCGAACGCAAGCAGAAGACGGATCGGCAGGATGCGCAGCATATTCTGCAGTTGCTGATGGAGAATCGCTTTCCCAAGATCTGGGTACCGAGTGGAGAGAATC
>DATNKA010001192.1:0-5575 GCA_035603655.1 Candidatus Acidiferrales bacterium
AAGAACCCTGTTCTTAAAATCCTGCTCCGCCTGCGCCACACTCTCCGGACGGCCTAGATCACGCCAGCAATACTTGTCGGCGCGAAATGCGAGGATTTTCTCTCCCTGGGCTGCAAGTCTCAAATAGGAGTCGATGATCGAGAACGCGCCTGCTTCGCTCAACATCGGAAAAATGCGAGGCGAAATAATATGGATGCCCGAAAACCCCAACGCTTCCACTTGCTGCGCGGGACAGACGAGTTTGGATGCTTGATCACCGCCGGTACGCCGGCCACAAAGATCTTGCTGCTCGTCGAAAAGAAGGTAGCGCGAAGTCTCCCGCCCTTGCACAGCCAGCGTGGCCAGTGCCCCACGCTCGATATGAGACTGCCGCATGCGCTCCAGATCAATCGTGCTGATCACGTCGACATTATGCAGAACGAACGGCTCGTCCAAAGCGCTGGAATCCTCGAGAAAGAACCAGGCAGCTTTTTTCAACCCGCCGCCCGTATCGAGTAGCGCTTCCTCGCGGGAAACTTCAATACGCATTCCGAACTTATTGTTCACCTTCAGATAGTCGACGACCACGTCTGCGAAGTGATGCACATTAACAATCACTTCGCCAACTCCAAAAGTGCGCAGCCGGGAAAGCGTGATCTCAAGCAGGCTTCGGCCACCGATTTCCACCAGCGCTTTAGGACGATCACTGGTGAGGGGGCGCAAGCGCGTGCCCAGGCCCGCAGCCAGAATCATGGCTTTCATTGCGTCGGCTTCTCCAATTCACGATGCCGCAACACGACTGCCACTCCGTCTCGCCCGCGCAACCGCTTCGCCGCCTGCTCCGCCAGATACACCGAACGATGCTGCCCGCCAGTGCAACCGAAAGAGACCATCAGGTTCTTAAATCCCCGCCTCTGATAATTGTTCACGCTGGCGTCCACCAGTGACATCACGCTGGCCAAATACTGATGTACACTCTCCTGCTGATTTAGATACTCAATCACCGGGGCGTCTTTGCCGGTCAGCGACTTGAAGCGCTCTTCCCGCCCCGGATTCGGCAAGCTCCGGCCATCGAAAACAAATCCGCCGCCATGCCCACTCTCGTCTTTGGGCATACCGCGATGAAATGAAAAGCTCAAGATCCGTACGATCAGGTTATCGCCTTCGGAAGCCAGACCCCGCAGCTTCTCCGAAGCCAGCATGCTGTTGAACGCTTCCGTCAGCGTCGGCAGCGCGATGGGCAGAGTCACATTGTGGAGTAACCAGCGCAGATTCTTCAGTGCGTAGGGCACACTCTGCAAAAAATGCGATTTGCGCTCGTAAAAACCGCGAAACCCGTAGGCTCCCAAAGCCTGCAGAATGCGCACATAAACGTACGCGTAGAAATAATGCAAAAAAGCGTCGCGCCCGATCGTGATGAAATCCCCGAGTCTCTCGATGTAAAGATCAAGCAATTGTTGGCGCAACTCTGGCGGCAAATCGGCCTTGGCATCGTACAGCAGGGAAGCAATGTCATACTGCAGCGCCCCTTTGCGTCCGCCCTGATAGTCGAGAAAAAACGGCTGACCATCGCGCAGCATGATGTTGCGGGACTGAAAATCCCGGTACATGAAATAGTCACGATCCGCGCTCAACAAGAAAGTCGTCAAACTGTCAAAATCGTCTTCCAGTGCCTGCTCATTGAATGGAATTCCCGCCAGGCGCAGAAAGTAATACTTAAAATAATTGAGGTCCCATGCGATGGACTGCCGGTCAAAGCTGCCTCGCGGATAACAAACCCGATAGTCCAGATCGCGTCCGGCTTCAATCTGAAAGCGCGGCAATAGCACGACCACGTTGCGATACGCTTCCACCGCTGCTGGTGCAATCTTTTCCCCGGCGCGATTTTCCGACAGAAAGTCAAATAGGCTCGTATCCCCAAAGTCCTCTTCCAGATATGCGCCCTGACTTAAATCCTCCGCATAAATCTCCGGCACTGGCAGGCCGTGCTTGCGAAAATGCCCGGAAAATTCCAGAAACGCCGCATTCTCTTCGCGCACGCCGTACAGTATGCCAATCGTGCTAACCGCATCGGTGGCGAGCCGGACGATCTTCCGCCCTGACCCGCCCAACTCGCCTTGCAGCGGCTGAATCAGCGCAGGTAAAGTGTGAAACCGCTGCTCAAAGAGCTTCTTGAGAACGTCCATAGTTTGTTTGGCACACTTCGGTGGCGACCACCAAAGATAACATCGAAGCCGCGCTCCCGCGGACCTGCGCTGCAATTCACGTGAGCAACGCGATGAGGGTTTGCCAGTCCAGTCTGCGGCCGCACACGGGATTGACCTGCCGGAGAGTTGTTTGACTCTTGAATGATGCCACAGAGCGAAGGGTGGGTAGCAGATGCGCTGTCGTCGGTTACAACCGCCTCATGGAGTGCTGGAGTTGCGATGTAGATCTAAAAATTATTTTTCTCTGGCTACTACAAACTCCGGCGCCCACAGCAGAGCTCGCTTGATCTCGGAATCGGGGAAAGTGCAGATCGCCTTCTGTGCAGACCCTGCGTAGCGTGCGGCGCGCGCGGTGGCAGCCTCCAGCGAGCCATAGCGCTGCAAAATCTCCATGATCTGCGCATGCGTGACACCGTTGAAAGCGCGATCGCGCAGAATGGTTTCGATTTTGGCGCGCTCGTCTGGCGTGCAGCGCTCCAGCGCGTGAATCACGGCCATCGTGACCTTACCCTCGCGCAGATCGCTGGCCACCGGCTTACCCAAAACCTCTTCGGACGCCGTCAGATCGAGGACGTCATCAACGATCTGGAACGCCATGCCCAAGTCGTGTCCGTACTGACCTAGAGCGCATTCCTGCTCCGACGTCGCTCCCCCTAGAATCGCTCCCAGTCGCATGCAAACCGAAAAAAGACAAGCTGTCTTGCGGTAAATCAGATCGAAATACTCTTCAAGAGTGATGAGCTCTCCAAGTTTTTCCATTTGCAGCAGTTCACCCTCAACCATCTGCTGGGTCAGTTCGATCAGCGTGTCGAGAATGCGGAAGTTGCGCTCTTCCACCGCGACCTTGAACGCCTGCATGTAGAGCCAGTCGCCCGCGAGCACGCACTTCGAGTTGCCCCATTGCGTGTTGGCTGCGGGACGCCCACGGCGCGTCTTGGCTTCATCAATGATGTCGTCGTGCACCAGAGTCGCAGTGTGGATGATTTCGACTACCGCGCCAAGGCGCACAGCTCCCCGTCCCTGATAAGGAAACAGTTTGGAAGAAAGGAAAAGCAGCGCCGGCCGAATCCGCTTTCCGCCGCCATTCCGCAAATACTCTCCAATCTCGGTGATCGCCTGGACCCCCGAAACCGTATCCTGTCCGAACTCGTCCTCCAAAGCCGCAAGATCGTCGTGCAGCAGGTCGAAGATTTCCTTCCCGTTAATGATGGGCGGTGCGCTCAATGATAGATCCTGGCTCTCGTCTGCGTCCTCGCGGCGGTCGTTCGCGTTCAGTAAGTTGAAGTGCGTATCAATTTGTCCGGTAATTCGTAAACTGCAGATCGATCCCGAAATCGTGCTGCCGCAACATAGCGATTACTTCCTGCAGAGTGTCGCGATCCTTACTACTGATTCGCACCAAATCCCCCTGGATCGAAGCTTGCGCTTTTTTCTTGGAATCCTTAACCAGTTTTACGATCTCGCGCGCCTTTTCGATGGCGATGCCTTGCTGCATCGTGACTTTCCGCCTCGAGGTTCCCCCCGCCGCGGGTTCCACCGCGCCATAGGTCAATCCCTTCAACGAGACACCGCGCTTGACCAGCTTCTGCTGCAAAATGTCATTGATTGCCTTCAGTTTGTACTCGTCGGCCGAGTGCAGCACGATGCCATCCTTGTCGAGTTCGATATTCGATTTAGAATCTTTTAAGTCGAAGCGAGTATGAATCTCCTTCAACGCCTGCTGGATGGCGTTCGAAACCTCCTGTAGATCAACCTTGCTTACGATGTCAAAGGTGTTATCGGGCATCGGATTTCAATTCTTTCTGAAATGAAGAAATCTAACTCTTGAGGTTATCAGAAGAATCGTTATTGCAGAGCGTCAGCCCGCGGAAACTTTCTTTTCAGCGGTTTCAGCCAATTTGAAAAACTTGTAGAAATTGCGGGCAGTTTGTTTTCCGATTTCTTCCGTCTCCACCCCGCGCAATTCTCCCAGCTTTCGCGCGGTTTCTCTCACAAATGCCGGCTCGTTCCGCTTGCCGCGATGCGGCACGGGAGCGAGGTACGGCGAGTCGGTTTCAATGAGGATGCGCTCCAGCGGCACTTCCAGCGCCGCATCGCGGATTGGTTGTGCCTTAGGGAAGGTCAGGTTGCCCGCGAACGAGATCATAAATCCCATGTCCAGCGCACTCTTCGCCTGCTGCCAGTTGCCTGTGAAGCAGTGGAGAATCCCTCCTAACCCTTTTGCCGCCCAATGCTCTTGCAGCAGTCCGAAGCAATCATTCCAGGCGTTGTCACTGTCTTCCGACGGACGGCAGTGAATGACGATTGGCAGCTTGGCGGCCGCGGCCAACTCCATCTGCCGCGTGAAGACCGTGGTTTGCACCTCACGCGGGGAGTGGTCGTAGAAATAGTCCAAGCCAATCTCGCCCCAAGCAATTACCTTGGAATGCCGCGCCAGGCGTTCCATTTTCTGATAGGCCACTTCATCCGCCAGCCGGGCTTCGTGTGGATGAATACCCAGAGTCGCGTACATGAAATCGTATTTCTCCGCCAATAAAATTCCGCAATCCACTTGCTGCGGGCCATCGCCGTTGCCGATGGCAACTATGCTCTGCACTCCGGCCTCCCGCGCACGCGCAATCACTTGCTCGCGATCGGTGTCGAACTGCTTGCCATCAAGATGCGCGTGAGAATCGACGAACATGAGTATTGTTTATGTAGGGACAGCCGCCCGGGGCTGTCCATGCCGAGCCAATCTCGGCTAGGTTTGGCTACCGATTTCCTTAGCGTCGAGCAACACCCAGCTTTACTTCAATCTCGCGCCTACCGGCACATCCTCCAAAAAGCCCGCCAGAACGGGTCTCCCGCCTTCGAGAGATGCGGCCACGATCATCCCATTCGATTCCATGCCGCGCAGCTTGCGAGGCGCAAGATTGGCCACGATTACTACTTTTCGTCCAATCAAAGTTTCGGGGGCATAGGCTTCTGCGATTCCCGCCAGCACCTGCCGCACCTCGGTTCCAATATCAATCTCCAGACGCAGAAGTTTGTCGGCCTTAGGTACTCGTTCGGCAACCTTCACCAGTCCAACGCGGAGCTCGATCTTGCTGAAGTCATCGATTGAAATCTTGTCGTTCGTCGGGGGAGTGGCCGCAGGCGCCGCTGCCGGGGCGGTTGGGGCTACACTCGATTGTCCGGGTGTTACGGTTGTTGCAGCCGCAGCTTCAATCACCGGCGTAGCTCTCTGCTCCTCTTCCATTTTTTGCATTCTTTCAATTGCGCTTTTGTCGGCGCGGGGAAACACCGGCTGCACCTCACCCAGCTTCGTGCCTAGAGGCAGTTGTCCCCAAGCCAAGCCTCCGAGAGGCAGTTTCTGGATGTCTCCCAATCCCATCTGCGTCCAGATCTTT
>DATNKA010001193.1:0-10234 GCA_035603655.1 Candidatus Acidiferrales bacterium
TCGATTACCTGATCGCCTCGCGTCGCTATTCGCCCGCTGACGTCCATCCTTAGATCCGCCAACTGCAACACCGAGGCAGCCGCGGGAGTGGCCCTGCGATGAAGTGCGCGCACGCGGGCAAGCAGCTCGGGGAAAGCAAAAGGCTTGACGAGATAATCGTCTGCGCCAGCATCTAGACCCCGTACACGGTCGTCAACAGAGCCCTTAGACGTGAGGGCCAATACCGGCATTTTGAACCCGTCGCGACGCAGTTCACGCAGGGTCTCAAGACCACCCATCCGCGGGAGCATGATGTCCAAGAGAATTAGGTCAAAGTTGTGATCACGTAATTGCTCGAGCGCTGATTCCCCAGAATAGGCGACCGTGACTTGGTAGCCATTGCGAATTAGGCCCTCGGCAATTGCGTTGGCCAGTTTGTGCTCGTCCTCGACAACCAGAATGTCGAGCGCTTCTTTTAAGTGAGTATTTTCTGCGCCAAACATGACTCACACTTTACAGCAGGTCGCCGGGATTGCAGCTCGCCGAAATGAAAAGTTCAGAAACACTTCAGGATTCCTTAATGCTGTCATGTGTTGAGATAAAACAGCAACAAAGGCGATTTTGCTAAGCAAGAAAGCTAGCGAATATCGCAGCGGATGAAGGAGGCTCAGATGAAAATTATGAGTCGTTATCTATTTTCGTTGGGAGTGACCGCTTTCACCGTAATCGGTCTGCTCCTCAGCGCTCCTTGTGCGATAGCGGCGACACAGACCAAGGTGCCACCAGGCACGGCGATTCCCGTGCGGTTTGTTCGCTCAGTGGATGCGAAAAGAGCGCGATCCGGCGATCGTGTAATTGCAAAAACACTACAGATAGTCTTCCTCCCCGGAGGCCAGCGCCTTCCGAAAGGGACCCTGCTTGTTGGTCACGTTGTGGACGCACAGCCTTATCACTTCGATCCCGAACCCTATGCACACCAGAAGGCTTCGTACATCTCCATTCACTTCGATCTGATAGTCAACCGAGATATGACCTTGCCGGTGAATCTCTCTGTTCGTGCGCTTGCGAATACGTTCGAATCGCAATGGGCCCCAAGACCGCATTATCAAGATGAGACGGACGGGGCGGGAACCATGATCTTGATCGGTGGCGAAGAGTTTTCGCCCTTCGACAGGACGGTTCGTGACGATAGTGGAGACGTGATCGCATACAACCGCAAAGGTGGCCTGTTTGCTCGGTTGTTGCCATCCGATGACCCCGTCTCGAAGACGCGCCCGAACTGCAGCAGCACAAGCACCGAGCAGTCGGTCGCGATTTTCTCCCCCAGTGCATGCGGACTTTACGGGTTTGGGAGCGTATCCATGCCCCATGCCGGGCGGAGTGGAAGTGGAACATTCACCCTAGTTTCAAAAGGCCGCTCGATAAAACTGTATGCGGGCAGCACGGCTCTGTTGCAAGAGACGGAGGTGCCCTCAGCCCAACATAAATCGTGAAACGCGCTCAGGTTCGAGAAACAGAGACACGTGGCATTTCCACGTCGCAGGGAGTATGTCCACTCAAGCGAAGGAGCTTATGCCACGCAAACATAAATGCTGGTGAGACACGAGGAGAACACAAATGAGTAACGTCAGGGTTTTGTGCGTCGAGAACCATATCGAGTATCTCGATGCCCTGAAGTACATGCTGGAGACGGCTGGCTACGAGGTTTTATCTGCAACCACGGGAAGTCAGGGTCTCTCGATTCTCATGAAACAGCCCATCCATGGCGTGCTCTTGGAGTACGACCTGCCGGATGCGACTGGCAGCTCGGTTCGCGCTGAAATGAAACGTATCAAGCCTGAAGTTCCGGTTCTTCTGTTTGCGGGGATAGGGAGTCAGACGCCTTTCCTGCTTCGATTCTTCGATTCCTACCTCCGCAACGCGCACAGACCGGAATGGGCCTTTCAAGATCTCGATGCTTAGGCTGCTGATAGCAGAAGCGTTGCACCGATCATCTGACGGGCTGGGCTTCTGCGGCATGAACGTAATCAAGGAGGACGCAATGAAAACGATTCGTAAGACCCCAAGGTTTGAGTGCCTATGGTTGCTGCTCGGCGCGTTTGTCCTTCCGCTCTGCGCTGGCGCCTCTACAGGTGACTTTTATCCCTCTTACGAGACCAAAATAGTCGCCCACGTGGCCTTGTCGGGGAAACCAACACATCAAATGTTCTTGCAGCAAGAAGGCCGAAGAGCATACCTGTATGTGCGGCAGGCTTCTCAGCAAGGTTACACGGTTCTTGATGTGACCAAGCCGGAACGGCCTAAACTGCTGCACCAAGTCTCCCAAGGAAATCTCACCATCCTGGACTCGAGGCTCGCTATCTCGGAAACGCCAGACACCGCCAGCCCTTCCCACTCAGCTGGCGATGCAGGCAGGAGTCAGGGAGGTAGTGGGAGCCCCGAGTCGGTCCGGGTGCTCGACCTAAGCAACCCCGCCCATCCGAAAACGATCCGCACTTTTGGGGGGGTGACAAGCGTTGTGCGTGACGACGCCCGCAGCTTGATCTACGTGGCAAATGGTGACGGCATCTGGATACTGTCGCACCGTGAAGTCCTGCGTAGACATCTCTGCAGTTCGTCGGACGCATTATCGTCGGCCATTCCGAACTGCGACTGACACGTAGAACGGCTGTAACGCCCACCGACCCTTGCGGTCGCGCGCTAAAGTGAGGAAAAACCAATGGAGCAGAGAGAAGTTGAACGGCTGAGACAAAAGCTTGAATTCCAGCGTCATGAGACCCGGCAATTCTTACGTCACATGGAGCGCGAAACGAAGTCTCTGGATGTCGACGCAACTCAAGACAGCGCGGACCGGTGCATCATCAGTGTGTCAAAGGAGGCTTTGTACGAGCGAATGAGCCAGCGAAGGACCGTTTTGCTTTTGATTGAAGCGGCTCTCAAGAGAATCGCTGATGGCTCCTTCGGAGTATGCGTGGGGTGCGGTGAAAAAATTCAGGATCAGAGGTTGCAGGCATTGCCGTGGACGCAATTCTGCCTTCGATGTCAAGGCGAACTCGAAGAGAAGATCGGAGCTAGCTTGTCGACGAGGGCTCCGATGCCAGCAACTGCTACATCGAGGCGTGCGGGATAGCGGATCCACGTTGAGGCTGTTCGGAGAGAACCTAGAAAGGGTGATAGGGTACCTGACAAAACAGCAGTGGAAGACGCGCAAGGAGAAAGCCAATTTACACATTAGAAGCTCGTCGCGGGCGCGCAACTCAATCGGCATCCAGGCCCAACCCCAGGCAATACGTCGGCACTCCGGCAATCGAGACTTCGAGAGCGGCAGCCGCAGCTGGCGTACCTTCCGTCGGGCCGACGAACACTGTCACGGAGCGGCGCCGCCGCGGATCTGTTTGGAGTTGCGTGGCTGCTTTTCTTGGAGCATGGTTCATCGCGTTCTTTCGTTTCTTCCTGCCGCGTGTGTTGTTTGAACCGGCGACCGTCTTCAAGGGGTACCCGGCCGATTATGCGCTCGGTATCGACGAAAAATATCTGCAGAAGTACCGAATTTGGGTGGACCGCACACCGGGTCGGCTTTTCGTCATTTACGCGCGCTGCACGCATCTGGGTGCACTCCAGATTGGAAGCCGGCGGAGAACAAATTCAAGTTCCCGTGCCACGGCGGCGGCTACGACAGCGAGGGAATTAGCTTGGAAGAATCCGGCGCCGAGACCGATGGACCGTGCCCAGCTCGAACTGGCCCCGGACGGCCAGATTGTCGTCGACGCCGGTCATCTCTACTCGTGGCCCCAAAGGCCAAGAAGTTGATTTCGATGTTGCCGCTTCTAGGGTGTTTTGCTCCGTCTCGATTGGCTTCGAGTTCGGTGGGAGCAAGTAGAAGCGTTGCAAATGCAGAACCGGATTAGAGCAAAGACATCGGAGGTGATGGCACGAAAACGAAGGTTATCGTGCTTTTGCGGGCGGCAGGATCGTCTTTTTAGGGATCGATCCCTAGGAGAACGGTCCTGCTTCTTGCCACGACAGGTGACGCTCTGAAAAGGCAAGCGGAAAGCGCAAACAAACGCTGATTTCTAGGGTTGGTGGCCGTCGGAATCCGACAAAAGCTATGGAAGAGATGCTAGTTGCTTTGGTCCTCTATTCCATCTGGGCGTCCGCCGTCCTCGTGCGGAGCACGCTGTTGGATGAGGGACGAATGTTGAGCCCTCAAATGGCGCGGGGTGGGTTCGAGTATGTTGCAATTCCAGATCAGTCGTTTCTCGAACTAATGGACCAACACCCAAATCTTGTGATTTTCGATGTGCATGCCGATCGTGGGGCCTGTGGATGGTCCGATCTTATTTCCTATTGGCTTCCAATTTCCGCAGGCGACTTGCCCAGAGTGCTGAAATGGCTTCCACCTGCAAGCAGGGTGGTTTTTTGCTGCAAAAACGCAACCGAACAGCTCGATATCCGAATCGAGACGATCTTGTTGCAACTCGGCATCGGGGCGATCTATTTCCTGGACGACGGCCAAACCTTCCGGCCGAATCATTGTGACTTGGCTGTCACAGCAGACCCAGCCAATCGAGAAATTCGAAGAAGAACATTAAGAGAGACGAGGCGCCATTTGTAACGTAACCCAGGATTTGTACTCTTTTATGCGCGATTCGGGGGCAAAGGAGATTCGCAGAATCAGGACAACCATGGAATGTATGAAACGAGTTTTGTTACTTGTGTGGTTGATTGTTTCACTCGTGGAACTGGATTGGGAGCGCTACCGAATTTGCTTGTTGTCTTCGATAGCGTCCTTGTTGTTCGTGCTTAGCAGCGAGTTGACGCGGCGTCGCAGAGGCCAACAGGCGGCGACTGAGCGAGCGTTCAAGACAGGCGAAGGCGCTCCCTCGGAGGTTTACGTTGCAGGCTCGCCACATACCGATTATCAGGCAGATTACTTCGAGAAAGTTGAACCTACAAGCGCGGCTATAGGTGAGGTTGCCTCATGCAGAACAACTCAGGCTGACCACCCGGAAAGGAGTCGAATGCTAGACTGCGCCTAGGAAAATGCGACAATCGCCGATAGGTCAGACCCAGGAAAGTTCGCGATCGGCATTGAGCAAGCGCCAGCTGGCGACGGAGGAACCGAGGACGACGTTTCGAGCCTTAGGTGTCCGGTTCTTCAAGGGGTGAAAGGATTTTATGACCATCCTGGAGTTTAGCCTGCTGGTATACGGCAGTTCGCTGATCGCTGGCCTCGTAGGAGCGTTGACCGGATTGGGCGGAGGCGTTGTCCTCGTACCGTTACTCAGCTTGTTCTTTAAGGTGGACCTCCGCTACGCCATCGGCGCCTCGCTGGTGTCGGTGATCGCGACTTCCTCCGGCGCAGCGGCAGCTTACGTGAAAGAGGGTTTCTCCAACATCAGAATTGGCATGTTTCTCGAGATTGCAACCACCTTAGGTGCCCTTCTCGGCGCCAACCTTGCGGCACGAGTATCAACGCATGCAATTGCAATTGTCTTTGGAGTTGTGCTGCTGTTTTCTGCGTATTTTTCCCGAAAACCTCGATCTCAAGCCGAACACGAAGTCCCACTCGATCCGCTTGCTAGCCGGCTGCGCTTGTACGGCAGTTTTCCTGACGCGGACGGTGCTCGGACTTACAACGTTCAGAATGTACCGACTGGATGGGCTGTCATGTTCGGTGCCGGAGCTTTGTCAGGACTTCTTGGGATCGGCTCCGGCGCAATGAAGGTTCTTGCCATGGATCAAGCCATGAAAATCCCATTCAAAGTCTCAACTGCTACCAGCAATTTCATGATCGGCGTCACCGCTGCAGCCAGCGCGGGTGTGTATCTGAACCGCGGTTACGTTGATCCCGGACTTGTTATGCCCGTGATGCTAGGGGTTCTCGCCGGCTCATTGTTGGGCGCCAGGATTCTCATCAAAGTGCATACAAAATGGCTGCGCCTCGGATTTAGCCTGGTGATTGTTCTTCTAGCGATTGAGATGCTGTATAACGGGCTCTCGGGGAGGATCTAAGTGCCTCCAAAGCGAAATTGGACCGATCAAAGGATTGAAAACATTCTTGGAAACCTGCTGCGAGCAGGAGTACTACTGTCTGCGCTGGTTGTTTTGATTGGCGGTGTTATTTATCTCCTCCGGCATGGTCACTCGCCCATGGATTTGCACGTGTTCCGTGGCGAACCGGCAGACCTTCGAGGCGTCCGCGGAATCATGCGCGACACAGTGGCGTTGCGAGGCCGGGGAATCATCCAGTTAGGACTGTTACTGCTGATTGCCACTCCCGTCGCGCGAGTAGCATTTTCGATCTTTGGGTTTGCAGAAGAGCGCGACCTGACGTATGTCGTTTTTACTTTGATCGTGTTCTCAATCTTGCTCTACAGCCTTACCGCATCCCCATAGCTTGCCAACAATCCGATCTGGAATGACGGAAGGTGGATGCCCTCACCCATGCCATGCTGATTGCAGCGACCCAGTGGGTGGGTGGGTGCAGAAGATGATCGCGCTGCGTTGTAAGGCCGGCGCGCACGACCGCTTCCGAACGTCTTCGAAACCGGCGGACTCGGCTGAGCGAAGGGGGAGGAGACCCAGAAGACACGGCTTACCCGTACACAGTTCTTGGCATTTGAGATAGCTTCCTGTTGACCGATAATACAAGCTGAATCGTAATTCCCCGCCGAGAGCCCAAACAGGCCTAAGGTGTGCGCTAGAATCAAGCTCAAAATGATGGATGAATCTGTGCCTCGTAAGTTTGGCCTTGTTGCCGGTCTCGGAATGGGTGCGGGGATCTTTTACTACAGATCTCTGGTTAAGGCTCACCTTACCCGCGGCGTGTCGCCTAGTATTCTTATGGTGCACGCAGACGTTCGCCGGGTTATGGGTCATGCCACTGCGCGCGAGACTCGGGAGCTCGCAACATACTTGACCGGCTTGCTCGGACAGCTAGCCAGCGGAGGGGCACAGATCTCAACCATCCCTGCATTCTCACCTCAGATTTGCGCGCAAGAGTTAGCGGAAATGACTCCCCTTCCGCTCATTAACCTCCTCGATGTCATCGTTGCTGAGGTCGAGCGACGCAGGCTTCAGCGTGTTGCCATCTTTGGCGCACGTGTCACTGTGGAAACAAAATTGTTCGGCAGGCTGCAGAACGTGGACGTTGTCACTCCAAGTCGAGGGGAGGTCGATCTGCTGAGCAACCTCTACGCGCGGATTGTCGAGGAGGAGCAAGCTTCTCCGGAGGATTATGCAAACTTGCGCACTTTGGCTCACACGCTGATTGACCGAGAACGCCTGGATGCGATCCTTCTTGCTGGAACAGATCTCTCGTTTGTCTTCAATCCCGAAAATACTGATTTTCCTCATCTGGACGGAGCGCGTAGGCACATCGACGCCATCATGCGCGAGCTGGCTCCTGGGTAATGTGTACCCCGAGCCGCACAGATAACCGGCAACTCTGACGTAACGCGACTAGGTAAGGGTTGCCGGCAATCCAACCCGAACACCAACCAATGGCTCCTTGATGAGCGCATTGGTCTGTGGGCGGTGAAAAAATCATTTTCTGGAAATTCGCGGAAATTGCATTTTGTCAGGATGGCTCATAAGCGATTTTCTCCACTCGGCTGGACATTTTCTGTCCCTAAATTTAATGGTTGTTTTCCTACTAAGCGATTTTTCTAACATTTCAACACCCACGCGTGTTATCGCTAACTGAGAGCGTACCGATCACACATCGCACGTCCGGAGACTCCGATGCTTGTCCCACCCACTTGTTATTGGGTTCTTGGCATCGGGGCATCCAGAAAATCATCGACCATTGGCACGAGCCACTGCGAACGGGACATCAGCCTCATGTGATCGGTGTCGGGCAGTATAGCAAGGCGCGCATGCGGTAGCAGTCTGAACTCCTCCACTGCATGTTCCGGGCGCACGACGTCCGCATCACCCACGATTACAAGCGCTGGCGCTCGAATGCCGCGAATTGTATCGGTCGGTATGTCCTTGAAATCGCGCATTCGTTGAACAGATTTGTCAAAGAACATTTGCAGGTTCTCAGGATGCGGCGCCACTGCAAGATATGCGTCCCGCAATTCCTTCGGCATATCCTGAAGCTGTGCGTGAGCAAACCCATTCCAGAATGCGGGATCACCGCCGTCGCGACTGAAGAAGCCTGAAGCTATGACTAATTTGCGAACCATGCGCGGATGCCGGATCGTCACCAGCAGCGCGATTGTGCCGCCATTGCTGAATCCGAAAACATCGGCCTGATCTACGTGGAGATATTCGAGCAGCGCAGCCGTGTCATCTGCGGATTGTTCGAAGCTGAAAGGCCGGTCTGCAATGTCCGCTGTGTGGCCGTATCCTTGCTGCTCAAACGCGATCACTTGCCGGTCGCGGGCAAATTCCGGCAACACATGGCCGAACGAGGTCTCTATCGTGTCTCCGCCGCCATGAAGCAGCACAAGAGGCGGATGCGTCGGGCTCACGGTTCCATGAATCTCGTAATAAATTCTGAGGCCGTCAACCGGCGCGTAGCCTTTTTTAACTTCCATTTCGTTCTCCTTCTTGCTCTGGCTTGAAGCTGCACCAGTGGCAGGCTGACCAAGCCAGCCTGAAAAACAGGATTGCCACCAGGCCAGCTCCGGCCATGATTCTGATCCGTTCCACCGAATATGACCAGTTTTCGGTACGAAATGGACATTATGAAAGACCGCCAAAACCTGTCCGCAGGCTATCGCGACGCCGAGCATTTGCGTCTTGCCACGCCAGTCTGTGAGTCCTGCGATCCGCTGCTCAATACGATGGATTCATTGGATCTCTGTGCCTCCGAATTC
Organism: Candidatus Acidiferrales bacterium; assembly: GCA_035603655.1. Classification (GTDB taxonomy): domain Bacteria; phylum Acidobacteriota; class Terriglobia; order Terriglobales; family Acidobacteriaceae; genus Sulfotelmatobacter. The sequence goes on from DATNKA010001193.1 coordinate 8,808, forward strand.
TTGTCCCATTTTCATGCGAATCGTCTTATTGCCGCAGTCTTGCTAGGCGGATCTCTTCGAAAGAAGTCGTCGAACGACATGGCCTTTCCACATCCACAATCCCGAAAGGAGCAGTACAGGAAGAAAGACATACCTGATACTGAAGGCGTAGTTGTGAGTATCCGAAGGCGAATCATAAACGTACCCGAGTATCGGAATGCCACAGATGATGTGAATCCAGCGAAAAATCGTCCGTGTGGTACTTTGGCTCATAATGACCTCGCTTCATGACCTTTGAGCCGCCTTCGGCGGCCCATTGGGCGTCTCTGTACCGAACTGCTTGGCGTATTCCCCGACCGATCGCTCCCAGCCCTTCAACTTCATGGCGTTGACAGCGGCGATGGCTCCAATCGGTTTACCCGCGAGTAACCGATCAAGGACGTCGAAGCAAATATGCCAGCCCGCAGCGCCCCACGAGATGACGCGACGATCGATACCGTGCCAGAGCGTCAAGCGTGCCGCTGCCCATGGCCTCGAGTTTCCATGGATGCCGCCGTACTCCAGCAGCCTGGGAGCATCGGCTCGTGTCACCCTTGTTTCCAACGGCTGCGGCCTTCCTAGCCAGGTGATATTGACCGCTCCAACCGTGCTCCGGCTGCTGTTGCCGCACTTCGGAAATCCGAATTGCCACGCACAAGGCCTGTTGCCACCGAGTCACTACGGGATGATGACCGCTCTCCGCCCGTGCTGTTCCTGATGCCAGGCATTCTCCACTTCACTTAGAGGCACCCGCTCGGTGTCGATGCGCAGTTTACCGCAACCAACGTTGGACATCAGCTGCCGAACAGCTTCGATCCACATCTCGGGTGACGCTGCGGCGCTGCCAGATCCGGCTCCAAGAATTTCCAACCGCGAGCTTCGCAGCACGGCCGCGGCCAGCGAAATAGTAGGCCCCGCGCCCTCGCCAACCTCAACCAATCGGACTCTGGATGACGCTGCCCTCAAATCTCTTCGTGCAATGGCGGCAAGGAGAGCTTCAGTGGTAGGACCCCAAAGATAGTCGATGATGACGTCGAAGCTGTCACCAGCCTCGTGAACGAACGCTTCGGTGAGATCCTGGCCGGGCTTCCCGAGGTGGATAGTGGAGTCGGCTCCGAGGTCGTGAAGCGTATTCAGTACTTGTTCGTTTCGTCCGGCCGCAATCACCCGCCCGGCGCCGAGGAGCTTGGCCATTTGAATGGCGAGCTTGCCCGTGACTCCGGTTGCACCGAGGATCAGGACAGTCTCACCCGCGGCCAGTTGTGCACGCCGGACAAGCGCACTCCAGGCAGACAGGCCGGGGTTTACCATGGCTGCGGCGATGTCATCGTTGACGTTGTCGGGAATCGCAAAGCAGCGCGCCCGCGACACGACGGTGCGTTCCGCCGTGCTACCGTAAGACGGCCGAG
>DATNKA010001194.1:0-7137 GCA_035603655.1 Candidatus Acidiferrales bacterium
CTGCGGAGCAACGATAGAATCGTCGTAAGCGGCGGTCCGTACATTGAGATTCTGCCTGTGGATCCGGCATTCATCTGTGTGCCTGCCTACGATCCGCTGGTGGTTTTTTTTCCGCCGCGGCCGGGAATCGTCGTGGGCGCTGCTATCAGTTTTGGTTTCGGTGCCATCATTACAGCGGCTTTCCGTCCGTGGGGTTGGGGAGTGTGCCGCTTTGACTGGGGCGCTCACGTGCTGTTCATTCACAACGCGCCTTGGGGACGCACCTGGGCCAATCGCGCTGTCTATGTGCATCCCTATCCCGATTGGCATCATTGGGAGCGCGCAAACCGCATCGAAGGCCACAGGTTGATCGTGCGCAGTCCAATGGAACGACGGGCGGCCCGCTTGGGACTTCCACGTCCGATAGAGCACCACCACCGATAGAACCGCGGGCCACTCCGCTTCCTCTTTCTTATAATGCCGCAGTTTTGTTGTGCTGGTATTGAGTACGTGGGCGTCCTCCTTATTTTCCGAGGAAGCATCACCGGCGCTTCGTGGTACTAGTGCGAAAGTCGTATGCCCGCCTCTCACTCGTGGCCGCCCTGAACCTAGGCAGCACCTCGGAATCGGCGGTCATGCTTACGAGGAATTGTTCCACCCGCTGCGCTTCAATAGCATCATGAGAGATCACTGATTTCGAGAGGGAATTTATGATCACGACTCCGTTGTTTATGGAACTTGAGGGTCTTCGCCACCGATGGGGATGGTTTCTGGTATTGGGAATCCTGATGCTCATTCTGGGAACGATCGCGCTCATCATCGCACCCGCCGCGACTCTCGGGACGGTGCTCGTACTGGGCTGGCTCATCGTGCTAAGTGGTGTGATAGAAGCGATCCACGCGTTTCGCATGCGCGAGTGGGGAGGAATCTTCCTTCACCTGACGGCCGGCATCCTGGGGATTTTCATCGGACTGATGATCGTCACACACCCGGTGGCCGGCGCACTCGCATGGACACTACTTTTTGCTTCATTCTTCACCGTAATCGGAATCTTCCGAGTGATTGCTGCCATCCGGCTGAAGTTTCCAAATTGGGGGTGGGCAGTATTCGACGGCGCGGTCACGCTGCTGCTTGGTACGTTTCTTTGGGTGCAGTGGCCTTGGTCCGGCCTCTGGTTCATGGGCGTTGCCGTGGGGATTTCCTTAATTTTCCGCGGCTGGTCCTATGTAATGTTGGCCTTCGCCATTCATAGTTTGCCGGTACCCTCTCATTCTCAACTCAGACAGGCAGCGTAAAGAGTCTGCTGGAAGGCCCAGACCGAGCGGGAACTCGGTCTGGGCCTTTTCTCTTAGGTACGATGGTGACATATCAGGTGGCGGTTACCGGAGCGTATACGACAGCAGCAATCCCTTCATACTCGGTTAATAGCTCCCGATGATAGCTGACAATGGTGACCTCGACCGCGTGGAGCCGCGCTATCTCGATCATCTCGTCGACCAGGTTCTCGACAGAAACCAGTTTCTTTCCGCAGAAAGGACAGTCGGTGGGCTCAAGGGAAAGATAGTGATGTTCCTTGCAGATGAAACCTTGGTGGTGAAAACCCACACTGACGATCAACTTGCGGACAAGGAACAGGTTCCAGGCTTTGACAACGCTTCCGAGGCTGCGTGCAATCTCAGCAGGATTGTGTTCTTTCAGGTCCGGAATCGCTTTGATCTCCCGATCAGCGTTGTGGTCGCGAAGCGCGTTTTCGATCAGGCTCTTCCGGTCGCGAGGATCCGCATCGGGTGAGCCATAGATGCGGCCGATAATCTGGGCCTTGACAGTCGCGTGAAGGAACTCTTCCAGCAGGTGCATGACTCGCTCGTCGCCCATTAGAACCAGGACGTCGAAGGACGAATCGTTGCAAAGGTGATATGCCTGTTGGGCAGTCGCCTTCAAATGTCGCTCGAGGTGCGTCAGGCGATGCCGCTGCGCGCGACCAGGAATCGAATCGTCCACGCGATCCCAAGGCACAAAGGACTGGATCCTGTCGTGTTCCTGGCGCTGGCCAAGGTGGTAAGTCTGAAACCGGCTTTCCTGCTTCTCGATTTCGAGGAAGAGGACTCGCTCATTCTCCTCCAGAATCATCTCCAGCGGAACAATGTAGGGGTCGGGATCAGTCGTTAACCTGTCCGTCGCGTAAACCGGGAGTTGAACGACACGGTTTAGTTCCCCTGCAGACTTGAAAATGATAAGCGTGTGGGAATCGTGCGGAACATAATATTGAGCGAGAAGTTCTTCAATTTCCTGCAAGTCGTGCGTGAGCATTTCCTTTTGTGCTTTGGGAGTTGTTTCGATCAAGTCCTTCCGTCGCTCAAGTTCGCGGGTCTGTAGCGAGTGAAAGGACCTTGCCAGAGCTTTTTGTTTGGGCGCTACCTTGTCGGGACCCAGCTGCAGATAAAGACTCACCACAAGATTCTGATATTCCGCCTTGAGAAGGCCCTTGATCTCTTCTTTCGAGATTACGGCAGGCGCGTCAAGCCCCCTCAGCAGCCTGGGTGGCCGCTCAGCCCGCTCTTCGTGCCTCCTTCTCCTTAGTTCGCGCAAAGTCGCGATTTGTTTCTCGCGGTCTCGGAGCGCCTGCCGGTCGCTCATATCTGCGCCACCTCTTAGCGCCTCGATCGGGGGGCCCGGGTATGGGAGTACACAATTAGGTCACCGAGTCCCAGCCATCATCCGCCGAAACCGGCGCGATCATGACCACTACTTTTTGGCCAAGTCTCCACCCGTGCTTGTTGGCAATGCGGATCTCGGCGTACAACGGCTCCGCGCCCTCCACAGACACGGTCACCTGCTCCTGATTGTCGCTGCTATACGCGGGCCGACAGATGTCGCTGACGTTGCCGATGAGTCTTAGGCTGGCCGGACTCATAACACACCTCCACTTCCTTTCTTTCCATTCGCAGTTGAGAAGCTTTGAGTCGCTCTTAACAACAGCGAGTTAGTGGCGGTTGACCTTGAGCCTGAACTCTGGCCGAAGGACAGAGGTCTTAGGTCCAGGAAAAAGCTCATCCTATTCAATGCCCAATCACCGCACAATCGCACATGGGCATCATTTGACTTTCAGAGCAGGTACCTAGCCTCCGCTTACGCATGAGTCCGACTCGCGTATACGACTCCTGCTAGATGCTTCGCGATGTACCCATTGAAACCTTCCTGCCGGCGCGCTATGCCGACCTTCGCAAAACGCGAGAATCCAAGGGCACACGTGCGACAACGCGTGTTCCCCGTCCCGGGTAACTGCAGACATCAATCCTTCCGCCCAGGCTCTCGGCGCGACGAGACATGCTTGTCAACCCATAGCCGCCGTTGGCGTGTGGAAGCCCAGGAGTCGCAAATCCCCGCCCGTTGTCGTGCACGCGCAGGTGAACCTCTCGATCGGTATAAAGGAGAGCGAGGCAAACTTTCGTCGCTTTTGCATGCTTCAACACGTTGGCTAACGCCTCCCTGCCGATCTTTATGAGCTCGCGGCGGGCGTCGGGCGACAAGGCGTGCGGCTCCTGCTGCAGCGAGAGTTTCAATTTGACCGGTGTCGCGGTGAAGAACTGCTGAGCCAATAGCGATAGCGCTTGGGCCAGATCTTGTCCTTGAAGTGATTCTTGAGACAGCGTCCAAATGGAACGCCGAGTCTCACGCAAACCGTCTTGGGCAGCATCTTGTGCGCTGCGTAAATGTCCTTGCGCCATCTCCAAACTCCTGGGCATTTCAATCTCCGCTGCCCTCAGTTGGAGCACGATCGCCGCCAGACTCTGTGATACCGTGTCGTGAATATCCGCAGCCATGTTGGTACGCTGCTTTTCCAGCAATTGTTCGCGGAGTTGCCATTCAGCATGTTTCTGATGGGCAATATCAGTCAGGGTTGCGACGGCTCCCACAATCTCGCCGGACACATCGTGGATCGGGCACGCGTTGAAGACGAGGTCGCTGCAACTCCCGCCCAGGTTGATCAGACGGCACTCTTTACCGTTCGTGTATTGCCCTCGCAGGGCTCTCATGAGAGGCCAGTCATCCGCTGCAATGTGAGCTCCATTGACATCTAACAGTTCTCCCCAAATGCTTTGGACGAAATCCAGTGACTGCCCTTCGGGATCCAGCTGCGCGAGTTGCTTTAGGGCAGGGTTGGCGAGCACGATTGTTCCCCTTCCGTCACAGACGATCACACCCTCGGGAATCTGCCGCAGAATCAGCGCGAGAAACGCCGCTCGCCGGGTGGCAGCCGGCGATTGGGGCATTTCAAGGATGGCCGCCTCGGCGGCGTAATCTTCCTTTGAAAAGAGTTGGCCGTCGGCGACACTCAAAGGACGAGTCACGTCAAATACATTCTCTGCTTTCATGGCATTGCTCCCTTAATCATTCATGCGATCAGCGCCGAGTCGATTTCCACCAATCCTCTTCTTACGGCCACGTTAATTGCTTCAGTCCTTCCGGTGACCTTCAACTTCTCCAGAATATGTGTGACATGCACTTTGACCGTGGCCTCGCTGATGTCAAATAAACATCCGATCTCTTTATTACTTTTGCCACGAGCGATTGCTTGCATAGTTTCCATCTCGCGCCGGGTCAGTTCCCGATCCGTAACCCGCTTGGCCAACTTGGCGCCCACGGAGGGTGGAATCCAGGACCTGCCTTCGCATACGGCGTGGATACAGCCGACCAATTCTTCGACCGGCGCATCCTTCATTAGATATCCCTGAGCGCCAGCCCGAAGCGCGCGATAAATGTCCTCTTCGCTCTGAAAGGTAGTGAGAATGACAAGACGGGCGGAGAGATCTTTCTCACAAATCTGAGCTACGGCCTGGATCCCGTCCATCACGGGCATGCGGAGATCCAACAAAGCGATGTCGGGATGTCGCGCGGAAAATTGTTCCACTGCTTCGCGCCCGTCCTTGGCCTCGCCAATGATCTGCATGTCACTCCGATTACCGAGCAGCCACGCCAGCCCGGAGCGTACAACCGGGTGATCATCTGCGATCAACACTTTGAAACAACGGCCGACAGCCGGGCGAGTCTCGAGCAAAAGCTTTTCCTGGCCGTCAGAATTCGGCAAGCCCTTCCTGGAGTTCGCCAAATCACGCGATGGATCTCTGCGCAGAATCTCGTGGATCTTGGCCCCAACAGAATTCTTGGGGGATGTGGTTACTCCTAGCGAAGGCCGACCGCTTCTGGGCCATCGCTCAACGATCTTTTTAACCATAGCCATTGCAGCCTCCAGCAGCCCTGTTTTCGCGTTTACGTTGTAGTGCGTTCTGACGATCTCGGTGTTTCGCTGGATGCCGACGCTGTGAGCTGTCAGCGGCGCCTTTTGCGATCACGTCAGATTACGCACCATTGAACTGCGTATACTCACGCTCTTCCCGGTCTCAATGCCGAGTCCACGGCATCGAGCAAGGTCTCATCACCGAAGGGCTTATTCAGAAAGGCCGTGGCTCCTGCCTTCAAGGCCTGACTTTTCGAGGCCCTCTCGTCGTGTGCTGACACGAAAACAATCGGTATTTTTCTATCCTCGTCCGCCAGGCGACGTTGAAGTTCCAGTCCGTTCATCCCAGGAAGCTTCAGATCGAGAATCACGCAGCCGATGAAATCACCGGCGGACTCCAGGAATTCCTCTGCTGAGCCAAAGCACTCTGTTTTGAAACCTGCAGACCTCATCAACCTGTCCAGCGATCTTCGCACCCATGGATCGTCGTCCACGATCGCTATCCGAGCCGCAGCGTCTTTTGCCTTTCCCAGTCCCTTCGGATCCGAGTGGATCCCGTCGGGTAGCGGAAGAGACCCGTTTCCGATCTCTGCGGCGCTAAAAGTTAGTGAACTCATACTCATCTCCCCCCTACAAGTGTGAGACTAGACGCGGAAGTTACTTTCGTCTATCGGGCCTTGGTCCTAGCGGACTAGGACCTTGGGGAAAGAACTCCCAGCTGTTCGGCCATTCGGATGAGGTCAGACAGGGAATGGGCTTCCATCTTCTGCATCAGCTGGCCGCGGTGAACTTTGATCGTCTTCTCGCTGGCATTAAGTTCGGCGGCGACTTGCTTGTTGAGTAAGCCGCTGGCGACCAGGGGAAACACCTCGCGCTCGCGAGGCGTCAACAACTCATAGCGGCTCTGCAGCACTCTCATCGAAGCCCGTTGATCTAGAATCTGGCGGTGTCTACTGATGGCGCGCTGCACGGCTTCCAGTAGTTCCTGCTCGCGGAAAGGTTTGGTGAGAAATTCCACGGCACCCGCCTTCATGGCGCGGACTGTCATGGGAATATCGGCGTGACCGGTGACAAAGATCACTGGAAGGTCCACGTTTGCTTTCGCCAGCTCTTGCTGGAGATCAAGACCGCTCAGGTCGGGCAGGCGGACATCGAGGACGACACAACCCGGTGCATCGGGACGTTTCGCGCGTAAAAACTCGCTCGCCGAAGTAAAGTGCCGAGCTTCGAGGCCAACGGAATGTAACAGTCTCTTAATGGAGACCCCAACGGCTGACTCGTCGTCGACCACAAAGACAATGGGCAGAGTTTCGTTCATGCTGGACCGCAAATGCTGGCGTTAGGCGCACGCCGGAAGTGTAAACTGGAAGGTGGCTCCTTGCCGCGGCAACGGGACAAGCCTCAATTGGCCGCCGTGAGCCTCCACGATAGAACGGCTGATCGGCAGTCCCATGCCCATTCCTTCGGCCTTGGTGGTAAAGAAGCTATCGAAAATATGGACAGCATGTTGCGGCTCGAGGCCTCGGCCCGAGTCCTGAACGGTGACCAGCAATTTCCCTGGGTCCTGTCGTTGAGAGCTGATCTGCAATTTTCGCTCTCCTTTTACGGAGGTCATTGACTCAATACCGTTCATCACAAGGTTCAGGACAACCTGCTGCAGTTCAACTCGGACGCCCAAGACTGAGGGTAATTCTCCTCCCAATTCAGTTTGGACCGCAACGCGATTCTTCTCCGCTTCTGCAACGGTCAGCGAAAGAACCTCGTGAATAATCTGATTTAGATCGATCTGGGCCTTGTCCTGGCTTGTTCCCTTGAAAAAAGCGCGGATGTGCGAGACGATTTCGCTTGCCCTCGTCGCGGATTGTCCGATGTCGACGATAGCCTCGCGCAATTCCTCCATGTCCGGCGACTGCTTCGCC
>DATNKA010001195.1:0-4848 GCA_035603655.1 Candidatus Acidiferrales bacterium
GGGTCCAGACAAAACGCTGCCCCGCTGCGGAATGAAATGCCGGAAATGTTTTCCAATACCACGGCGCAGGGCCAACGGTTTGCTCGAGCTGCTGCCGGAGACTAATCAAGTTTGGATTTGGCATTTAGAAAAAATTTATGAAGAAGGTGCCCCTGCGGTGAACCGCGGCCCCAGTTGATGCAGATGGCCCACTCTGTGAAGTCCGCTCTGGAGATCGCGACCTGTGAGCTTTAAATGGGTACCTCTGCGTCCTTAAGATTCGCGCGGATGAACTTCACAATGTCATCCATTGCCGTACCCGGCTGAAAGATGGCAGAGACGCCGAGTTTCTTAAGAGCCTCGATATCCTGATCGGGAATGATTCCTCCCACCAGTACCAGAACATCGTCCATCTTGTTCTGTTTGAGCAGATCCATTACGCGGGGCACGATCGCATTGTGCGCGCCCGAGAGAATGGACAGGCCAATTACCTGCACATCTTCCTGCAGCGCTGCGCTCACAATCATCTCCGGAGTCTGCCGCAGTCCGGTGTAAATTACTTCCATGCCGGCGTCGCGCAACGCACGCGCGATTACTTTGGCACCACGGTCGTGACCGTCGAGTCCCGGCTTGGCAACTAATACGCGGATCTTGAGATCAGCCATCGTTATTCATTTAATCATAGTGCTGCTGCGAAGCCCAGGGACATGGGCCTGCATGAAGCAGTCTTCAAAGCGTTTTTGTATCCAAACTCTGCCATAAGTACCAGCAGGCTACGCTGCGGTAGGGCTCCCAGCTCTTGGCGATTTTTTCCATTTGCTCGGGGGTGGGCAGCGTGATCTTTCGCTTGCGGCCTTTCTTAGCGGCTGCGGGTTTTCTTCCCGGGGAAGTCTTCTTCGTCGCTTTTGCCTGTTGCACCTCGAGATAGTGCTTATACATTGCCATGCGCACGCCGAAGTCTCCCGTGGGCAAGACATTTTCGCGCTTTAGCGTGAACATGAGAAACATCTGAGCCGTCCACACGCCAATACCTCTCACCTGGATCAGATGCTCGACCACTTCAGCGTCCGGCAAGTCCGAGAGTCGCGCGAAATCCAGCAGGCCGGCAGCTGTTTTGGTCGCCAGATCTTTCAAATACGCCGACTTCTGCTTCGACAATCCCGCGCTGCGCATTTGCTCGTCGCTCAGTTTGAGTATGCCTTCGGGCGTGAGCGGTTCACCGGCCAGCGCGGCGAAGCGCTTGAAGATTGTTACGGCAGCCTTGCCATTTAGTTGCTGATAGACGATGGCTTCGGCCAGGCTGTGAAACTCGGGCGGACCAAACTGCATGCGGCATGGCCCGATTCGCTCAATGATCGCCCGCATGACGGGGTCGGATTTCTTGAGGTGAATGACCGCTTTTCGCATATTGGTATCTCTAATCATGGATTTGCTACGGGGCGAATAAAAAGGAATCGCAGTCAAACCATGAAACGTACTCTGGTCTTCAGGCTCGTTCTGAAGTTCTTTAATTTTGCACGGACGCCTGCTCTTACCCTCTATGCTTTCCCGCCGGAATCTGGAATCCGATACTCTTCCGCGGAGGATCCTCGGGCTTCATCAACTCCTTGATGGCTTCGATCAGGTCCTGAATTGTAGAGTCATGGGTGTCCAATCGATTCTCTAATTCGTCAATCTTTCCGGCGAGCTTGCGATTCGTGGCTAGCATCTCGCGCAGTCGCACGAACGCGCGTACCACAAACACGCTCATCTGAACCGCCCGCTCGGAATTGAGCACAGTCGCGGCCATGATTGCTCCATGTTCGGTGAATGCATAGGGCGCATACCGGCGCCCGCCGCGGCCCTGCTTTGAGGTCACAAATTGTGACCTCAAAACTGCGTCCTCTTTGGACGTGAGTTGAAATACGAAATCCGCAGGAAAGCGTTCCCGGTTGCGCTTTACCTGCTGATTGAGAACCTTCACCGGCACCCCGTAAAGGTCGGCAATATCAGTGTCGAGAATAACCCGCTGATGGCGTAGCAGCAGGATCCGCGACTCCACGGCGGAAGCCAGGGTGGTGCTCCTTTTGACAGGCATGCTCAGAAGGTTTTCCTTTTTTCTTTTCGTCATGTGAGACCGCAATGTGCGACCTCAATCATAGTCGAAAGTGGGGACGAGGCTTTCCTCAATGGCGCCATAATTCGCGGGCCTTCCCATCTTGACTGCGTCAGTTGAAGCATCGAATTCTGGCGGGCGTTCTTGCTGGCATCAGGTGATGCTCACTTCGGTATAAGTCCCGTAGACCTCCCGCAGTGCCTCGCAAATTTCACCAACGGTAGCGTAGGCGCGCACGGCGTCTACTATGTAGGTCATCGTGTTCGCGGGAGAGATGCTTCCCGTCGCGCCGGCTCTCGGCTCCTGCGCAGCAGCTTTCTTTAGCGCGCCGAGACAGCGGCGCACTTCATCGTTGGAGCGTCGGGAGCGGAGTGTTTTTAGCTTGGCCGACTGTTGGCGCGCCACGCTTTCGTCGATGTAGAGAATGTGCGGTGACTCCTCTTCCACCACGAACTCGTTCACGCCGACAATGACTTTCTCTTTGGCTTCAGCCGCACGCTGGTACTGGTAGGACGCTTCCGCAATCTCCTTTTGGGGATAGCCGCCTTCGATGGCGTTCACCATACCGCCCATGGCATCGAGTTTGCGGAAGTATTCGAACGCTCCCTTTTCCATCTCCAGAGTTAAAGTTTCCAAGAAATACGAGCCGCCCAGAGGATCGACGGTGTGGGTTACGCCCGATTCATAGGCGATGATCTGCTGAGTGCGCAATGCGATCCGCGCCGCCTCTTCAGTCGGCAAGGCCAGCGCTTCGTCGTAGGAGTCGCAGTGCAGCGATTGGGTTCCTCCCAGCACCGCAGCTAGAGCCTGCAGGGCTACACGCGCAATGTTGTTCATGGGTTGCTGTGCCGGGAGCGAGACACCCGCTGTTTGCGTGTGAAATCGCATAAGCCAAGTGCGTGCGTTTTTCGCACCGAATCGTTCTTTCATGACCTGGGCCCAAATCTTCCGTGCGGCCCGGTATTTGGCAATCTCTTCGAAGAAATCGTTGTGCGCGTTGAAGAAAAAGCTGAGCCTCGGACCGAAGTCGTCTACGTCGAGTCCGCGCCGCTTCGCCCACTCCACGTATTCCACACCGTCGTACAAAGTAAAGGCCAGTTCCTGCAGCGCCGTGGACCCGGCCTCGCGGATGTGATACCCGCTGATCGAAATGGTATTGAAGCGCGGAGTAAATTTCGATCCGAACTCGAACGTATCGATTACCAGCCGCATTGACGGCGCGGGCGGATAGATATATTCCTTCTGCGCGATGTATTCCTTGAGAATGTCATTTTGAATGGTGCCCGAAATCTTTTTCCAGTCGGCGCCCTGTTTCTCCGCGACCACAAGATACATCGCCCACAACACCGACGCGGGTGAATTGATGGTCATCGAGACGGTTGTCTTTTCCAGATCGATGCCGCCAAAAAGAATTTCCATGTCTTCGAGCGAATCGATGGCAACGCCACACTTGCCCACTTCGCCCTCGCTTGCCGGATGATCGGAGTCGTAACCCATCAGGGTGGGCAAATCGAAGGCTACGGAAAGCCCGCCGCCGCCGTGCTCGAGCAGATACTTGTAGCGCTGATTGGTCTCCTCGGGCGAAGCGAAGCCGGAGAACTGTCGCATGGTAAATAATTTGCCGCGATATCCGGTGGCATGAATGCCGCGGGTATACGGGGCTTGGCCCGGGTAGCCGAGATATTTCTCCTCGCCCCAGTCTTCGGGAAGGTCACCTTGCGTATAAAGCCGGCGGATGGGTACTCCGGAAACGGTAGTAAAGCGAGCCTGTCCGTGCTCGTCGACATTTATTCCCGTGGGTGCCCCGATCGGCCGTTCGGGAGCCTTTTCGAGGGTAGGCGCGAGTGTTTTTTCCGCCCAATTCTTTTCGGCGTCTGAAGGATGGCGATTCTCGAAAACGTCAGCCACGGGATTTTCCGCGACCCGCGGCTTGGATTGCTTTTTTTCCATACGAACCCCAGTGTTCTGTTGTGATGATAGGGAAGCGAGCGCGACCGGGCAAGGCGGAGGGCACCGTCAAAACGACCGGTCGGTCTGCACGGGACCGGAAATAATCTGCAGGGAAGTGGCTTGGCAACGCCCCGGCGGGTATCAAGGCTGCTTCCGCGAAAGCTCCCAGGCCTTGGCATATTTCCACGAGACGTAGGCAGCGTGGTAGAGGTGCAATAAAAGCCCTTCTCGGCCGTCGAGAAAGCCGAGTCGGAACAAATAGTTGTAAACGAAAGTTGCCAGCGGACGCGCCGCAATGTTGATCACGCTGAATCGGACTTTGCCCCTGGCTACAACCATCTCCGCGCCCAGCGACGAGTAGCGGTTCATGTGCTCGATGTAGTCGGAGAGCGTTGGGTAGGAATGGTGAATGAGCGAGCCGTACCGAATTTGCCCGGTCTTGCCGTCGAGCCGAACGTCTTCGTGCACAGCGCGGTCTTCAAATCTTCCGCTTCCTCGGCGGAAGAAACGTAGCTTCGGGTCAGGCCAGAACCCTCCGTGCCTCAGCCAGCGACCGAGGAACTGATTCTTGCGAGGCACCCAGAGGCCGCTGAAGCCGCCATCCAGGATGGTGTTAATGGGATACTCCCCGTCAGATCTCGCATCTTCCACTGTTAGGTCATGAGCCTTCGCTTGCTGGAGGGCCGCGACCCGCTCCAGCCCGTCCACGGTATCTCCGAGCGCTTGCTGCAAATCCCGGTCGACTTCCTCATCCGCATCCAGACTCAGAACCCAATCCCCGATAGCTTTGTCGATCGCCGAGTTCTTCTGGGCGGCGTAGCCTT
>DATNKA010001196.1:0-3828 GCA_035603655.1 Candidatus Acidiferrales bacterium
CTGGCGAAGCTGCCATTCAGCGATGACGTGAACAAGAATAGCCGGCTGCTGATGCGACGCAACATACGCGATCGCGTATCGGCGTTAGCTCCGTTCCTCACTTACGATCCGGACGCATACATCGTGCTCGGCGACGACGGCCGGTTGTCGTGGATCATGGATGCGTTCACCGTCTCGGACAGTTATCCCTACTCGACCCACTATTCACTGGGCAACAATCTCATCAACTACATGCGGAACAGCGTAAAGGTGGTCATCGACGCTTACGATGGCACGACCACGTTTTACGTATTCGATCCGGAAGATCCGATGATTGCGGCCTACCGCCGCATCTTTCCAAGCTTGTTCAAGGATGCGTCCGCGATGCCGCCGGGGCTGCGCAAGCATGTGCGCTACCCGGAGTTGTTACTCAAACTGCAGGCGGAAGTGTACGGTCTCTACCACATGACGGACGCGGAAGCGTTCTATAACCGCGAAGACTTGTGGACGGTCGCCACCGAAGTCGGCATGAGCGCGGGAGGCGAACAACAAACACAGCCGATGCAGCCGAATTTTGTGCTGATGAAACTGCCGGGTGAAAGTGGCGAGGAGTTCGTGGAGATTCTGCCCTTCACGCCGGCCAACCGGAATAATCTGATTGGATGGATTGCCGGGCGCAGCGACGGTGAACATTATGGGACGTCTGTGGTCTACAACTTTCCGAAGACGAAACTGGTGGACGGCCCGCTGCAAATCGAGGCGCGAATCGATCAAAACGCGCAGCTTTCTGGACAATTGACGTTATGGAACCAACAGGGCTCGCACGTGAGGCGCGGGGCCTTGCTCGTGATTCCGACCGGAAAAGCGCTGTTGTATGCGGAACCTATTTACTTGCAGGCCGAGCGGAGTCCGATGCCGGAGTTGCGTCTGGTTGTGCTGGCGCTGCAAGATCGGCTGGCGTACGGACCGACTTTTGAGTCGGCGATGGCGTCGCTTTTTGGCGGAGCAGTCTCGTCCCTGACCGCTTCCTCAACCAGTGCGACCGCTGCAACGGGGTCGCAGCGAGGCCCAGTGGCATCCACCGCGTCACCCCAGCCCGCAGCGGACCTTAATGCGCTCATTGCGGAAGCCGCGAAGGACCTGGCCGACTACCAGCGCTTGACGGCGGAAGGCAAACTTGGCGAAGCTGGACAGAAGCTTGAAGGGTTGAAGCGCGTACTCGACAGTCTGAACGCTCGGAAAAGATAATCTTGTTGTGGTTCGCTAGGCCGCCTGCTGCGCCTCGCCCCGGCTGGGCAGGGTGAAATAAAAACTTGCGCCGCGGGGAGAGTTGTCAGCAGCCCACAACCGACCGCCATGCGATTCCACGATGGATCGGCTAATGCGAAGTCCCATGCCGGTGCCATGAGGTTTGGTGGTAAAGAACGCGTTGAAGATTTGGTCCGCCTGCTGCGGAGGCAGCCCCACGCCTGTATCGCTGATCGACAACATAAGTTGCTCGTTTTCTCCTCGCCGTGAATTGATGGTTAGCACACGCGTCCCCTCCACATCCTTCATTGCATCGATGCTGTTCATGATGAGGTTCATCAGCACCTGCTGTAGCTGCATGCGATCTCCCGTCACCTGGGGAAGCCCTTCCGCCAACTCGGTGCGGACGGATATGGAATACTCCGTTGCCTCGCCGCGCAAGAGGACGACCATCTCTCGAATGACTTCGTTCGCGTCGACTAACTCCCGTTGCGGAGGGCCCTTCTTGAACAGCAAGCTGATCCTGCCAGTGATTTCCGCAGCGCGCGTTATGTCTGTCACGAGTCTCGACGCAGCTTCGCGTGCTTCTGAGACGTCGGGGTCGTCACGCCCGAGCCATCGTAAGCAGGTCCTGGCGTTAATGCCTGCTGCGGCAATAGGCTGCTTGATCTCGTGCGCCAGGGAAGCGGTCAGTTCGCCCATCGTGGTCACCCTATTTATGTGCGCCAGATCCGCCTGGGCCTGACGCAATCGTTCCCGCTCTGTACGCGCCAGCTTGCGCTCAATGGCAATGCCGGCGAGGTGCGTGGCCATTTCCAGGGCGCGGGTCTCAGCCGGGATCGGACTGCGCGGTTCGCGGTAATACATTGCAAATGAGCCCAGCGCCTTGCCTGAATGCGCAAGTATGGGAGTGGAGCAGCAGGCACGGAGTCCATAGGCCTCGGCCACACCCCGGTAGGTCGCCCAGAGCGGATCCTGGAGAATGTCGGTCACCACAACAGGTTCTCTACGGTACATGGCCGCGCCGCATGATCCTGCCTTCGGGCCAATGAGAAGGCCGTCTATGGCCTTGGTGTAGGACTCCGGAAGGCTGGGAGCGGCTCCGTGTCGCGCGCGCTGCCCGTCCTCGTCGAGAAGCAAGACAGAGCAAAACAAGCCGGCAAATTGGGCTTCCACAACACGCACCAGATTTTCCAGTATGTCCTCCAGCGGACCATCGCGCGCTATCATCTCCAAAATACGGCTCTCCCCGTCACGCAGCGCCTCAGCCTGCTTGCGTTCGGTCACGTCCATCAAGGTACCGACGATCTCAGCGATTTCTCCCGACTCATCCATCACAGGGTGAGAGATGGAGTGAAGATGCTTTATCCTTCCGTCCGAAAGAACAATTCGGAAATCAAACTCAGAATCCTCCTTCACCGTGGTCTCCATTTTCGCTTTTTGCAGGATTGCTGTCTGATCCTCAGGGTGGACCCGGTCGAGGATGTCCGACCATGTGGGCCTCACTTTTTCCGGGTCACAGCCAAAGATGCGAAAGGTCTCTTGTGACCAGAAGCGAGCGCCGGTATGCAGATTCAAAGCCCAACTTCCACTCTGGGTCAGCCTTTGCGCTTGAGCGAGATAACCCTCGCTCCGCCGTAGAGCCTCCTCTGCTCGCTTGCGATCTGTTATATCGGTCACCGCTCCCACGAATTCAAAGTTTCCCGATTCATCGTTGGTCGAGGGATGACCCACAACTCGAACGTACTTCACCGAGCCATCCGTCATTATTATCCGATGTTCAAGATCAAAAGCTTTCCTATCCGCTGCCGCTTGATCGAGGGTTGCTTGGACGGAGGCTCTATCCTCGGGGTGGGTGCGCCGCAGCACGAGTTCCACGGTGGGCTGGGTGGGTGGGGGATATTCAAGAATTCGAAACGTTTCCTCCGACCATACGATCTGTCCACTGGAAACGCTCCAACCGAAGCTGCCGGTGTGGCTCACTTTCTGCGCTTCTGCTAAATAGGCCTCGCTCCGCAACAGGGCCTCCTCGGCGCGCTGACGTTGAAATATTTCCTTTGTCAGTTCGCTGTTTACGGCCGTCAGTTGGCTGGTCCGTTCTACCACACGTTGCTCGAGTTCCTCATTCAGACGCTTGATTTCAGCCTTCGCTTGTTTGTGCCCTGCGGTTTCGATAACGTCCCAATCCCCGCGCCGCTTTGTTACCGCAAACTGATGGGTTCTTACTACATCCAGGATTTCAGCAGCTCCGCATGCGGCGAGCGGGTAGGTGCAAAGCACTGCCAGACGTTGATTGGCGACCGCCTGGTTGAGTGACTCTTCGTATTCACAGAAATTCTTCCAGTCCTTCTTTTCAAGCCAGGCGGTATCGCCCGTCACCCGTACGCCGGCGTAACCTTTGGCCGATGCGCGCGCAAGTTTCTCGTTCCAACCGCTGATCACTCGGTTGAGATCAAAGTGGCCATCCGGGAAGTACCAGTCGCGAGCCTGAACAATCTCAATGCTATGGTCAGTGAGGTATCTATCGAAGTCAGGTACGGCTTGTTTCAATGCGCGCCGTGCATCTTCCACAGCAAGCGGTTCGGCAACCACCCACAGGCA
>DATNKA010001197.1:0-2352 GCA_035603655.1 Candidatus Acidiferrales bacterium
TGCGGGCGCCGATCTTTTTGGTATCGTCAATTTCAAAACCTTCTTTGAGCACACCGAGCCTTGGATGGCGGCCATATCCACCGTCGAATATGGCGATCCCAAGACGCAGGGCGAAATGCTCGACCAACTTTCCCCGATCTACAAACTCGACCGCATCACTGCGCCGACGATGGTCCTTCACGGCGCGAACGACACCAATGTCCCGGTGATCGAAGCCGAGCAGATCGTCTCCACGCTCAAGAAACGTGGCGTTCCAGTCGACTACGTCTTGTTTCCCGACGAAGGGCATGGCTGGCGTAAGGTCAACAACCGCATCCGCTCGACCGTTGAGATCACACAGTTCTTCTCCAAGTATCTGAATCCTGAGCGAACCGCCGCGGGCAAGTAAAAGGAAGCCAGTTCTCGGCGGTCTCGTATCAGGCCAATGGCTTCAAGCCTTGCGATTCAGGATTAACGGGCGTTTGCGCTCAGTGAGAATTAGCCGATCACAGTCAGTGAGTCAAACGGAGATGTTTTCAACAGTCGCCATTCGTTAAGTCTTCCAAGGCTCCTCGCTTACATATCCCCCGGCGAGTGTTCCTGGCGAGCCAGATTCCATGAACGTGGCGAAACCCCCTTCGCAGGTCGTCATACCTTCTTCGTTCATTGACTTGCCTTAGCTCCAGTCCTAAGATTTCAGCCGCATGATCGACCAGGCTTGATCGGTTTTCTTCTGGATTTGCCTCGCCAACTTTTCTCGGCAAAACGACGCAATTAGGGGGTGGACGGGTGCCATTGGCAGACGAGTTTTGGTCAGTTGCGTCACAGGTAGTCTCAGAGCGCGGCTACTTGGTGATTGGGTTTAGCGGAGGGGCGGAGCAACCGGAATTGGGTTCATCACTTGATAACGTGCCCGGCTTCAAGCCCCAGCAGCGCCTAACGGTATGGAGCTTACGGACTGGAAGGACTGGAAGGAGCAGATGAAAACCTTCTATGTTCTCCGGCCTGATTGGGGGAGCGGCATTCCGGGAATGATGAAGGCACAATTTGCCGCAATCTCGCGGTGCAGGACTCGTATAGGGAAATTCTCGCGCGACCGGCGGTTATTGAATCAGCCAGCGCAGAGCAGTCACGCACTACCGGCATTAGTCAAAGCTTCGATAGCATCCATCAGGCTAGGAAAAACCAGGAAGAAGGGCTCCAACTTAGTGATCTCAAACAGCTGCCATACTCGCGGGTTCACCCCGCTCAAGGCCATCCTTCTTCCCGATTTTTGGCAGCTCACGTAGGTTCCAACTAGAGAGCCCAGTCCGGAAGAATCCATGTACGGAACGCAGCTTAGATCAAGAATAATGGTCGCAGCGTTCTCGCCCCGCAGGGTATTTTGGAAAGGCAGCGCCGTGGATGCCGTCAGCGGCCCTATCAGGCGCAGAACGCGTTGTTCGTAGTTCGCACCTTCAAATCGTTCGATGGTCAATGACTCTGATTGCATCTTGATCTCGATCACTCTCCCTCCCGTGATATTTGGCCGGTTTGCGGACATTTCGCAATATCGGCCCGCTTAATACTAACGGAGCGGAGGCTCAGCCGCCGCATTTACTTGCCTCACTTCGCAAAACCGTGCCGGGGTCGAGTACGGTCCAATCGCGTTGCAAGGCTGTCGTTTATCCTTATTGAGTGCAGTGCCCGTGCTGATTCCAAAAGACTTCCATGCGTCGGAACCCCATGGTACGACTTTCATGAGGTTTCGCGGGCCGTTGGGCCTAGATGACAGTTATCACGGTCCGTTGGCTGGCGACCGGCCCGGAGTTCCGTGATTGTGCAAACCCAGTCTTGGCAAGAGGTCAATCGTGCGCGCCGGTAGTATCCTTCATCGGACTCGATACCGGAGAGAGCCCTTCTGGGCATTGTGTTAGTATCTGCCTCCAATGATTGTGGTGAAAGAGACCGGCGATGGCAAAATGGGGACTGTACCTCGATGGCGTCCTTTTAGGGGACAGCAAACATCGCCACGAAGCAGACCACGCCAAGCAAATACTGCTGCGTTATCTCGAGAAACATGGCGGTGAAACCCAAACTGATATTGAGCCAACTTAGTTTTGTTCATCTACTGCTTCGCGTCCCCGAGTTGGCGAAAAACCGACATAGCGCCCGCTCGCACGGCGGCTGGGGCAGGTGCCCTAGATACATTTGCCTCACTATGTCAAATGGCGACCACAGCGATGTGTGGGAGACCGGGGGATGGGTGCTAATCAGCGGCAAGAAGAACGTGAGCAAACCTGCGATAAGAACTAACACTGCCAGGAGGCGCCTCGTTGGCCCGAGGGGCCAGGGCGAATCATCCCAGATGAGGATGTCCCAGACTGTCTTTGT
>DATNKA010001198.1:0-5559 GCA_035603655.1 Candidatus Acidiferrales bacterium
CCTACGATCGTTCCCAGCACGACGGCGGCTAACGGGTCGATGAAAATCGCTAAACAGTGATGGCTGGTGTGACCTATTACTTTGCCCTCTTTGCAGAGTTGTGCGCCCGCCTCCTGGTTGAAACTCCATTTACACCTTAGAAGGTGAGCTTCAGTGCGACCTGTCCGATGCGTGGTGGCGCGGCTTTCAGCACGTGACCGAACGTCGCATCGTTGATGTTTCCGTCGACCGAGCCGTTCGGGTAGAACTGCGCGTGGTTGAACGTGTTGAAAGTTTCGAAGCGGAATTCGAGCGATTTTGTTTCCGTGAGTTTGGTCATTTTGTGTAGAGCGACATCGAAATTGTTAATTCCCGGTCCGTAGAAGAAGCGCCGCTTCGCGTTTCCTTGCGTCCCCAAAGCATTCGGCGTGAACAGTGACGTGTTGAAATAGGGAAGCCCGTTCCGCGGATTGTGATTGATCTGTAGGTCGCCGGGAGCGTAGTTTGGCAGATCGATGCTAACGGAGTTAACGCCGTTGTTCTGAACGTTGACCAATGCGTTATCACCGAAGCTCGCGAAGGTTACCGGCAAACCCGTTGCAAAGCGAGTGATGCCGGAGACCGCCCATCCGTCCGTCAGGCGGTTCGCTTTTCCGGCGAGCTTCGCGAAAGGAAGTTCGTAGTTGTAGCTGACGACAAAGTTGTGCTTGATGTCGAACGCCGAAGGCGCGTACTCCTCGCGGTAGTTGTAGGGGTATACCTGCTCCTGAATACTGGAAGACTGATCGAGGGACTTTCCGTACGTATAACTGGCCAGCAGCGTGAGAGGACCAGTTGTGCGCTTAAGCGTGAGCTGTAAAGCGCTATAGTTCGCACTGCCCATGTTCTTGTACCAGGCGTCGGTGCCGATCGTATTAGGAAACGGCCCGCGCGTGCCGTTGACGACGGTCCCATCGGCCCGTGTGAACACATTATTTTCCAGAAACGGCCCGCAGGTTGGAGATCCCGGGGCCACATCTTGCGGCTGGCTCAGACTCAAGCAAAGAGAAGGAATACCCGGATTCGCCCCGACTACGGTCAGCAAATGTCGGCTCTCGGAGCCAATGTAGCTCGCACTTACGAGCGTGTTCGCGCCGACCTGCCGTTCCACGCTGAAATTCAGCGACATCGTGTACGGCGTCTTGTTCTGGTACCAAACACTGCCAGCCCCGCTAATCGGTGTGTACCGCGCCCAATTCACGTTGGCATCGGGATTCTTCGGAGACACGTTGTACGGAGGAACGTTGACAGGGAACTGCTGAATATATTGTGTCCCGGTGAGCGCACCCACGAAGGGAGTGGCCATCAGAGGCGGTTCGGGGCTGGTGTAGGTGAGCCCGTAGGGTGGATTGCCGGTGGGATAAGCGACCGTCAGTCCCTCGGGAGATGTGAAGAAGCGTCCGGCCCCGAAATGAATGCTGGTTTTGCCGGCCCCGCCCGTCAACTTGCCGAGGAAACCATCTGACCAGCTGGGAGAATAGGCCACACCCATACGAGGCGAGAAGTTGTCTTTCGGGGTGGGCGCAATCCCCGCCGGGATTGCCTGGCCGTTCGGCAAGTGATCGCCAGGCACGAGATATCCGAGCGGTGCACCTGGAAAGGTCTGCGATTCCACCCCGGGGATGAGAGTGGTGGTTTGATGATGCATCTCTGCCCAGGGAGTTACGTAGTCCCAGCGCACGCCATAGTTCAGGGTGAGATTGCTTCTAAGACGCCAGCTGTCCTGGGCAAAAATTCCCCCATCCGCGGCGCTCTCGTAGAAGGGCGGGGAAGACTGCTGCGAATAGAAATCGGGTAATCCCAACAGAAAATCGGCGAATCCATTTCCGGTGGACTGAGTTCCGGAGCCGAAAAAAGAAAACGTTCCGTTCGCAACCAGATCGGGCGACTGTTTGACCTTGTACCAGATGTACTGTCCGCCAGTTTTCAAGGTATGAGTCCCGGCGACTTTCGAAAAGTTGTCAGCAACTTGGTAGGTATTGTTGACTTGGGGGAGAAAGAAGGGGTTCGTTCCGACGGTGAACGAATTGAAATAGAGAGTCTCAACACCGGCAAATTGAGGGAATCCCTGCTGAATGCCTTGCGGGCCGCTGGAGATGCCCTGATCCGCCAGACTGACTCCCACGCCTCCCTTGGGAACACCAAGAGTGTTGTTCAAACGTGTGTAGCTGAAATGAGCCTCGTTCACCATGCTCGCGCCAAGAGTCTTGGTGTCACGCAGGACGATGACCTGATCTGTTCCGTTTGAGAGTGCATCGTAGGCGCCGGACGGGCCGGGAACGGTGGCGCCGCCGAAGCCGACCGGATAGGGATCGTCGAGGTTGTAGCGGTCGATGAAGTAGTACGCGGACAGGTTCCCGTACTTCGCGGAGTCAGCGTCGATTCTGGCGGAGCCTTTGTCATCATTCGTCTGCCGTTTTTCCGCGCCAGAGGAGAACTGATTACTCCCAACATTGGGGGAAGGAATGAACTGCAGTATTTTGGTTGCTGGGAGTCCGAAGGCTGTTTGAGGAATGATGGCATTGGGAAACACACACTGGGTGTTCGAGGTGCAGCCGGGTGCGTAGAACGACTCGCCGTTATTGACCTGATATCCGAGGCGGCCGGAAAGAGTTTGGGCCAAAGAGGCTCCGTTAACCTTGCCGGTCAGCGAACTTGCCGAATCAGAAAAGTTTCCGGTGCGGTTGAGCAGGGAAGGGACGCTCACGATGCCGGTCTCGATCCCTTCCACCGTGCGTTGGTACTGATAGTCCGCGAAGAAAAAGATTTTGCTTTTCTTGATCGGACCACCAAATGTTCCTCCGTATTGGTTCTGCTGGAAGGTCGAGCGCTCCGGGGAAAAGTAACCACGGGCGTCCAGATTCGTATTGCGAAGGAATTCAAATGCCGAGCCGTGAAACTTGTCTCCGCCGGATTTGGTGACGACGTTAATAAGCCCACCACTGTAGCCTCCGTATTCGGCGTCGGCGTTGCTGCTGATGATTCGGAACTCAGCGATTGAATCCAGATTCGGAATGACGCCAGCCTGTTGCCCGATAGACTCCTGGACGCTGGCGCCATTCAGGAAAAAGCCGTTGGCCGATTCACGCTGACCGTTGATCGAGAATTGGCCTGTGTTCTGGTTGCCTGCCACCGGCACTGTCCCGAAGCCTCCGCCGGAGCTGCTGTTGGAAGCGCCGCTGGTCGTGACCGGAGACACTCCCGCCTGCGTCGCCAGAAGATCTGTGTAGCTACGCCCGTTCAGCGGCACTTCTGCCACATGCTGGCTGCTGATGGTTTCGCCGATCTCCGTATCGGACATCTGAATCGTGATAACGCTATCGTTGACCTCTACTGTCTGAGTACTTCCCCCAATCTGCATGGTGGCATCGATTTGCAGCGCGCTGTTTACGTCAATCGCCAAACCTATCTTCTTATAGAGCCGGAAACCGGAAGAACTCACCTCAAGTTCGTACTTGCCAACCGGAACGACTGGGAACGAATATTGTCCCTGGTCGTTCGTAGTAGTGGTGTGGTTGGTTCCATTGCCCACATTCTTGAGAGTAACTGTTGCACCAGCGACGAATGCGCCACTGGGATCACTGACCATCCCCGAGATTCTTCCCGCCACATCAGCCCAAGCGGTGTTCAGCAAAAAGTAAAGTGCAACAACAACCCATAAGAGCCTCTTCATCGCTGAACACGCTTTACCTTTCATTTCTTTCCTTCTGATTGGGTTGATGGACAAGTGCCTGGCGACGAGCCCCTTCTCGGGAAGGGGCTCGTCTGAGGCTTCAGGTTCTCGTTTATCATTCGTGGCGCGAGTCGGTGTTACCTTCACGTCAACGAAACTGCGGAGTTCAGGATCGATCCACACGCGATCGAGCGGATGCGCTGGATTTCCGGTCTCGATCCACACGCAATAAAGTGGTTGACGGCTCAAAGTTGGAATGAAAGTGTTCGTCATCGTTCCCTCCCAGCAGAGACACGTATCCTCGGTGAGCGCGCGCTGGTTTTGCGGCGTCCGGAGATGGTCTCGGCAAGTAATTTGGTTAGGAGGAGTGAGTCAAGCCGTTCAGATACGGTGGATTCGCTCGCTCAGTTCACAGGTCAGGTGCTGTGACGAGCGAGGAGGAGATGGGCCTACTAGACGCTAGGTGCTTCTTCCACAAAGCTGTTCACAGCACAGTTCAACCCTCGGTTACACGGAGGGTCTTGCGCACATTCAATGCTCATAGTCCTTCTATAATTCTCCGTTGAGTTCCCTGGGAAATCTCGACTCAATTTTTATATCATATCCCCCTAGCATATAGGCAAAGAAAAAATGTCGCATCTTGAAAAAGAAAAACAGAAGCTGATAGCTCGCATTAAGCGGATTCGTGGACAGGTTGACTCTATTGAACGCTCGTTGACGGCAGACGACGATTGTGCGGACGTCTTGATGCTCTTGGCCAATGTGCGTGGGGGGATCAACAGCCTGATGGCTGAGGTTCTCGAAGACCATATTCGTCTGCACATGTTGGGCGACGAAAAGAGTTCAATGCCCGCCGCCGAGCTAGCGGAAGACCTTATTGGGTTGGTCCGAGCGTACCTGAAGTAGGGTGATCATTAGCTCGGCAAATCTGATCGCACCATCAAAACAAGACCCGAGCATGTCCACGCGAGGAAGTTAGACAGCAGGTAGATGATGAAGGCTTGATTCCACCCCAGTGGACCCATGAACCACTTAGGTTTCATTTTCCCCAGTAAGCAATCTGCTGAATTCATTTCTGTATCCAAACTTTGCTTCCGGCATCCAAGTGGGTTGCAGCACGATATCGCCGCAATAGGCAAGGAGTGATAAGGATGAATTCCAAGCAAGTGGTTCTCGTCACCGGCTCCAGCACTGGCTTCGGTAGACTGTTCACGGAAACCCTGGCGCGTAAAGGGCACACGGTTTTCGCCACGATGCGTGATCCCGGAGGTCGGAACGCTAAGAATGCCGCCGAAATACGCACGCTTGCGCAAAAGGAGTCACTGCCAATCCACGTCCTTGAATTAGACGTGACCGACGATGCCTCGGTGGATCGGGCTGTGGATGCCGCCGTCGCCAAGGCAGGACGCATCGATGTGGCTATCAACAACGCTGGCTATTACCTGGGGGGGCTGGCCGAAGCTGTTACCACCGAACAGGCTCAGCGCCTGATGAACACGAATTTTCTTGGCCCGGTGCGCGTAAATCGCGCGGTACTTCCGCACATGCGGCGCCAACGCAGTGGCCTGCTCATGCACATCAGCAGCGGCGCCGGCCGCGTGGTTCTTCCCTCCGCGGGTTTCTATTGCGCCAGTAAATTTGCACTCGAGGCGCTGGCCGAGTCGTACAGCTACGAACTTGCCGGGCAAGGAATTGAATCCGTGATTGTCGAACCCGGGGCTTATGAGACTGCTGTCTTCGGCAACAGCGCAACGGCTGCCGATGTGGCTCGGGCCAATACGTATGGCGCTGCCAAGGAGTTTCCGGCGAAGTTAAACGCGGCACTTTTATTCACGGTCGGCAATGCTCAAGAAGTCGCGGACGCCGTT
>DATNKA010001199.1:0-3394 GCA_035603655.1 Candidatus Acidiferrales bacterium
GTGCTCGATGCTAGGCTGATAATCGTCGGAACTGGGAACGACAAGCAGCGCCTGGAGAATAGAGTGAAGTCGGAGCACCTGGCAGGGATCGAGTTTTGCGGTTGGATCGATGATGCACGGCGTGATCAGATGTACCGATCCTGTCGTATGCTCTTTTATCCTTCCAAGCAGGAAGGATACGGACTGGCCGGAGCCGAAGCAGCCAGCTTCGGTGTACCCGTGCTGGGGCTAGCCGGTACGGTCACAGAAGAGCTCTTTCCACCCGGCACCGGTGCAGTGGTCGCTAAGGATCTTTCGAGAGAGAGCATCGCGGAAGCCGCAATCCCTCTTCTCAGAAATGCTCAGCACGCGCAATTGTTGGGAAGCGCCGGGGCCGCCAGGGTTGAGGCAGTCTTCCTAAGAGAGCATTTTGCTAGCCGCCTGCGGAGAGCCTTAGCCCCGCAGTTGTCTATATACGAGAATGCGGGTATAGACATCTCTCGCACGAATCTGCGAAAAGGAAATGCCTCCGCATCCGGTCAATTAGCGTCCTCCAAAAGTCGACAACCCTCGACAATGTAACAACCAAGACCGTGTTTGATCAGAACCGGAACAAATTGTCACGGGACACCGGTCCAGCGTGAGCCAATTTAGTTCCGGCGCGAGCGCCAGGCATCATCCATTTGGGGCTCTTCTGGGATTCGTGGCCCAGCTCGCTAGCTCGCTTCGGGATGGCCTAAGCTGATGGCCCGTGTAACCGTCCGGGCGCGACGCATTGACATCGCTGAGTTTATGGAAGTGTGAGTGTTGAAATAAGTGTCCACATAAGATTAAGTGGACACTTATCTCGAGGGGGCGGTGATTCGATTAGGCAGCAGCGGTTGAGTGAGCCGATTCTGCCGGGACGATGTTCCAGGGCAGCAGGTCAGCGATCCGGTTCACGGGATGGTCGGCGATCCGCGTTAGGACCTCGCGCAAGTATGCCTCGGGATCGAGTCCGTTGAGTTTTGCCGAACCAATCAGGCTGTAGATGGAGGCCGCACGCTCGCCTCCCAGGTCGGAACCTGCGAACAAGTAGTTTTTCCGGCCCAGCGCGACTACGCGCAATGCCCGTTCCGCGGCGTTGTTGTCGATTTCCAAACTACCATCGTCACAGTAACGCGTCAGCGCCGGCCACAGCGTCAGCGCATAGCGGATGGCCGCTGTCGTATCCGACTTGCGGGAGAGTTTCGGCAGCGAAACCTCGAACCATTCGTGCAGCGACTCGATCAAGGGTCGCGATCGTTCTGTACGAACTCGTTGCCGTTCGTCCGGTGGTCGTCCACGAATCTCTTTCTCAACGGCATATAAAGCTGCGATTCGTTCCAGCGCCTCGTCAGCAATGGGCGAGCCATGCGCTTGCTGCAAGTCGTAGAACTTGCGCCGGACGTGCGCCCAGCACGCGACTTCCTGAATGCGTCCATCCTCTTTATAGAGCTGGTTGAATCCGGCATAGGCATCTGCCTGCAGCGCTCCCCGAAACGTGCGCAGATGTTGTTCGGGATGTTCGCCCTTGCGATCGGGCGAGTACCCAAACCATACTGCTGGCGCTGCCGTGTCACCCGCCGGTCGATCGTCGCGCACATAGGTCCATAAGCGCCCCGTCTTCGTCTTGCCGTTTCCGGGCGCCAACACCGGCACCGGCGTGTCGTCGGCATGCACCTTGCCCGCCGCCATCACGTATCGACGCAGCGCTTCTACCAGTGGATCCAGTAACTGACTGCTGCCTCCCACCCAATCCGCCAGCGTCGATCGTTCCAGTTCCACTCCGACACGCTCATAGATCTGAGACTGCCGATAAAGCGGAAGATGGTCGCAGTACTTGCTGACCAGCACATGTGCCAGCAGCCCAGGGCCAGCCACTCCACGAGCAATCGGCCGACTTGGTGCTGGCGCCTGCACGATTCGCTCGCAGTGCCCGCAACTCAGCTTCGGCCGCACATAACGAATCACCACGAAGTTCGCCGGCAGGTAGTCCAGTATCTCGGAGATGTCTTCTCCGAATTTCCGTAACGCGCCGCCACAATCTGGACAGGTCGTCGATTTTGGTAGATGCGTCTGCGTCGTCCGCGGCAGATGGGCTGGCAACGCACCTCGTGCCGGTTTCGCTGGAGTATCCATCGCGGTGGACGCCGTCGCCGATGGCTGCGGACCTTCGCTCGCCGGAGCACTCTCTGAGGGATGATTTTGTTGCAGATCTTCCAGCCGCAGTTCCAGTTGCTCGATCTGCCGCTCCAGTTTCTCCGACTTCCGCCCGAACTGCATCCGCCGCAACTGGCTCAGCAGCAACTTCAGATGTTCGATCTCGGACTCGCGCGATTGCAGCCGCGCCTGCGTCGCGATGTGTTCCTGGTGTTCCGCTACCAGCATCGCTTGCAATGTTTCCCGATCCAGCGTGCTCAGGTCGGGAAGTGTGGGAACCAACATGAACCGCAGTATGCCATGAAGGGACACTTTGTAAAATATGGGGCGCACAAAAATCTGTGCAAATCTAACAACGTATCTACACCGACATCTGCGGATCCCACGTCCGCTCCGGTCGACGCCAATCAATGCCTTCTAACAGCATCGAGAGCTGGGCTCGCGTCAGATGAACAACTCCTTCCGAAGCTTGTGGCCAAACAAACCTTCCTCTCTCCAGACGTTTGCAAAATAAACATAGGCCGTCTCCATCAAACCAGATTAGTTTCACCAGATCGCCTCTGCGGCCGCGGAAGATGAATACTTGGCCTGACATCGGACTCTTCTCTAGCTTGGTTTGCACCAGCGCACTGAGTCCCGTGAAACCTCGCCGCAGATCGGTTACACCTGCGGCAATCCAAATCTGCGTGTTGGCTGGCGGCTCTATCATCGTGCCAGACACTCCAACACCACCCGCAACATCTCTATGTCTGCTTTACCTTCAATCCGTACTCTTCCCTTCGCCAGTTCAATCTGGATGGCGCTTGCCGCCTTCGCAGCAATCGCAGCTGTAACCCCGGAACCTCTTGCCACCATCGCCGTCGTCTCCGCACTCTCGGAAACCCTTACCGGCAACAGTCCTCCAGTCGGCTGCACCTTCCCTCCCAGCAATCCACGCTGATACAGTCGACGCCAATGAAACACCTGGTTCGCATTCACTCCATGATCTCGCGCTACCCGCGCTACCGATGCTCCCGGAGCCAGCGTCTGTTCCACCACTCGCCGACGCTCGGCCACACTCCGCCGTCGTCGCTTCGACTCCGGCACCACGGTTCCACTCGCCGACACTGTGCCCACCGCTTCCGTTCTGAAACTCTCCATCTATCTCCTCGCGGACACGATTACACCTGTCCCGACTCGGAGCATCTCCTGTTTTTAATCCATTTTCCAGATGGTCAGACCGTACGCTTACGTT
>DATNKA010001200.1:0-3262 GCA_035603655.1 Candidatus Acidiferrales bacterium
ATTGCTTTCTGCCAGATAAGCCTCGCTGCGCTTAATGACGTCGTAGAGCTTGTGGAGTTGCTGGGCGGCGTAATTGAAAGCTCTGGCCAGATCTGCAAGTTCATCATTCCCCCTCAACTCGACCTCGTATCCAAATTCACCACGCGCTAATGCCTGCGCCCCTGCATCCAGCTGTGCAAGAGGTCTGCTGATTCTGCGCGTGGCGTACCAGCCCAGCATTGCGGCCATAAGCAGCATCAGCAGGGCTGTTATGGGAAGCACCAGGTAAAGCTGGCGCCGCGTACGCTGAACGCTCTCCAGAGCCCGGGCACGCTCTTGCGCAACCTCATGTTCGACGTCCGCGACCAACGTCGAACTTAGTCCAAGCAGGGGCGGCACTTGACCCGCCAATCGAAAGCGTACGGCTTGCCAGTCCTCCACTTTCACGAGTTCCAGCAAAGTATCAACTTGCGACGGCAAGGCTGCCCTCACGGTCTCCAGCCTAATGAGAATCGTGGGGTCTTGGCTGACATTCGGCGCAGAGCTGAGCGTCTCTTGGGCGTGTGTCACGTCTCTCAAGAAATTGTCGAGCAAGGCAGTGGCTCGGGATGCAAATTCGTGAGGATTTTGGTCGTGCGCCAAACCGGTCAATGTGTCTCGGAAGGTCACAACATCCAGGTAAACATGCATGATCGCGAGAGATTTTTGATCCTCCTGGTAAAAACGCCAGGCCCGTGTCTCGACCCGAGCGAGTTGCAACACAGCGATGACGTCACCAACTATCATCAAGAGCACGATGACCGCGAAACACGCTGTCAAAAGCGTCCCAATCTTCCACCTCCCGAGACCAAAGTGATTCCGTGAACTGGTCCCCGTGAGTGGTGCGCGATTCGCGAAGCGCGCAGCAGTGCCTTGTGCCATCCTTCCGCCTCAAATTCCGCGTAGCATCGTATTCATTTCGTTTAAGACACCGCATGATCTGTGCAGCATGGCGGCATACGCAAAATAGCAGACGTCCCGTGGGGCCCGCTGCTTGCGCCTAGAGCCGATGCCTTCAGGCCGGTGATTTCGATTAATTCCGCCTGTAACTCGGCCAATGCACTGGCAACATTTTTTTTGCCTGCAAGTATTTCGTGGACGGTCGTATAGTATGCGCGCGAGAGATCCGGATATCGCTTGCCCGTTTCCTTAGAGGGCCGCCAGACTTTGTCGTTGCGATAGGTCTTTAGAACGGTTGAAAAATATGGATTTGTCGCCAGCATTCCAGGGTCGTTGTACAACTCGGGTATGGTTGGCGATCCGCCAATCTTTCGGATTCGATTGAGTTGGGTGTCGGGTCTACACAAAAAGCGAACCAGCATAGCGGCCTCTCGAGGATAGAGCGAGTGACGGGAAACAGCGTAGGCTCTGCCCCCCACTGTTGTGGCGATCCTCGCCCTCCCTCGAGGCAGGGAGGCTATATCAAACTGGTCCTTGGTGATTGACCCTTGGATAAGCTCTCCAAAATGCGAAGTCGCCCAGTTGCGCATGAAAGCCGCCTGTCCTGCTTGCCAGATGTTGTACGCATCCCACTCTTTGTATGTGACCACGCCTGGCGGTGATATGGTGCCCACCCAACGTGCGGCCATTTCCAATGCTCGACCAGTTTCCGGGTTATTGACCGTCACCATTTTGTTCTCGACGATTGGCCCGGCCCCCTCTGAAACCTGCCATTCTAGAGCGTTGCAGGTGACGGACTCAGACGATGCTCCCTCCCACACAAACCCCCAAAAGTCCTTTTGGCCTCTCGCCCGCTCGCCGGACTGAATCCGTGCGGCCATAGTTTCGAGCTCTTGCCAGGTTTGCGGAGCAGTGCGGTATCCGTAATGTCTCAGCAGATCAGTGCGATAAAAAAGCAAGCCGACGTCGACCAGGCATGGCAGTGCAACCAACTTGCCATTCACGGTATTATTTGCGATCAGCTCGGGGAAATGCGCCGCGATCTCCTGCGCGGGCACGAAGGCCTTCAGATCGAGTAGATTTTCGGCAAGAATTCCTGGCCAGATCACATCTACGGCATAGACGTCTGAATCTTCGCGCCAGACTCCAGAAGGTTGCGCCACGCGTCTAGTGTCTCTACTGCCCCTTCGGGTGCAGGCAGAAGCTTGACTCGGATGCCGGTCTCCTTAGTGAATTGCTCGAGTTCCAGGTTACGCCGGTCCTGGAAACTACGATCGAGCCAGGTTTGATCAATTAGTACGAGGGTGATCTCAGCAGTCGGTTGAACTGCTCTCCGGCAAGCTAGTCCTGCAACAAGCAGGAAGGTAGCAACGCTGCTGAGGAATGACCTTCGCCCGACGTTCTGAAGAAACTCTGGAAATTTGGGATAGGAACTGTTCGCAGCCGATTCGTCGTCAGTATGGCGCATCGTTTAGCCTCCACTTTGGTCTCAGAGATGTTGCGAACCTCAAAAGATCAGGGTTGAGAAGTCGCTTATCGTGAAGGCAAAAGGAATGGCCTTCCAGAGTGATTTGGGCCGTTGTCTCTGGTAGCGGGATCGAACTGTGCCGTACCATCGTGTTATGTTCCTGCTTTTCATCACTAAGAGGACTTAGGCGGAACGGGCATGACGTTCGCGAGCCATGGGACGGATCCCACTCTAATGAGCGCCACCTTACTGTAATCGCCGAAATGTAAACACTCCGGTCTCATGGTTAAGAACGCCAAAACACCTGGGCAATCTGAGGCGATGACTCCCGTACTTCGGTCGGCAAGGTGAAATAAAAGGTTGCCCCTCGTCCATCGTTGGCGGTTGTCCACAAACGGCCACCGTGCGACTCCACAATCGTACGACTGATGGCCAAACCCATCCCGCTGCCTTGCGGCTTGGTGGTGAAGAAGGCGGAAAAGATCTGGTCAACGTTCCCAACTGGTAGTCCTGGGCCCGTATCTCTGACCGAGAGCAGCAGTTGACCATCCTGCCACTGCGACTTCACGGTAAGCTCTCCGCCCTCGTCCCGCATGGCTTCGATGGCATTGAGCATGAGGTTCATGAAGACCTGCTGCAGCTGCACGCGGTCTGCCTCGACTTGGGGCAGTTCGACAGCAAGTTCGGATCTTATGGCAATGGAGTATCGGACAGCCTCACCCTGCAGCAATGTGAATATTTCGTGGACGATTTCATTCACGTCGATCAGTTCACTTTGCGGAGCAGACTTCCTATACAGCGACCGGATATGGTCGATGATCTCAGCCGCACGATTCCCATATATATCGATTTTGGCTGCTGCCGCACGGGCCCGCT
>DATNKA010001201.1:0-3437 GCA_035603655.1 Candidatus Acidiferrales bacterium
GACGGGCGGCACCTTTGCCCAGGCGGTAGCGCTCTCGGCCAACGGTCTTCCACCGGGAGCGACTGTCACCTTTTCCCCCGCTTCTGTTACGCCTGGCGGATCTGGTGCGCAGGCGACGATGATCGTCCAGACAGCAGCGCAGCAGGCAGCAAGAGGGAGTGGCCTTCCACCATGGCCTTTCACAGCGCCTGTATTCGCCGCCTTACTTCTGTTGTTGCCGACCAAGAAATTCCGGTCGGGGAAGAAAGGCTGGGGAGTCTTCACGAGTCTTGCGTGCATCGTCGCGTTGCTCGGTATCGCAGTGTCAACCATAGGCTGCGGTGCCGGCTTCGCGCTGCCATCGTCCGCCAAAACTTACACCATCACCGTGAGCGGTACCAGCGGATCGGACACCCACTCCACCACAGTCACGCTGACCGTGCAGTAAACGAGGACATATGACCATGCGTTCACTCCTTACCCTGTTGCTTCTGTCGATTGCGTCCGTCAACTTGATAGCGCAGACTCAGCCATCCAACGAGATCGCGCTGGATTACACCTACGTTCACACCAATGCGCCACCGGGCGGCTGCGGATGTTTTTCCATGAACGGCGGAAGCGGATCGTATGCCTATCATTTCGGTCCGCAGTTCGCCGCAGTGATCGAGGTTGGAGCCGTGCATGCTTCGAGGATAGATTCTACCGGCCTCGACCTGACGCTGACGTCGTATCTGGGGGGGCCACGGTTCTACTACCGCAGACCCCATGCTCGTTTTGTTCCTTACGGCCAGGTGCTGCTGGGCGCAGTGCGCGCAACCGGAGGACTGGCTCCGGCTAACTCGGGCGGAGCCTCTTCGTCGACGGTCTTTGGCTCGGCTTTAGGTGGCGGCATTGAGTTCAACGTAAGCCGCAGAATCACACTCCGCGTTGCGCAGGTCGACTACTTCGTGACCACCTTTGACAACAAGATAGACGGCCACCAAAACAACCTTCGTATCACCACTGGCGTAGCGTATCACTTCGGAAAACGGTGAAATCCGATGACCACGAAAATCAACGTTTCTACGAGCAACAGAGGGGCTGTCCCAGACATAGGCGAGCAGCCTTCCTCCTCTTCGCAAGCAAAGCGAACATCTCGCTCGAAGCTACTCCTGGCCTGGTCCATCGTCGTGCTGCCGTTGGCGTGGGGCCTCTATGCAACCGGGCGGACTGCCGCTCCACTGATCCGCGCGCTCCTGTCGCACAATCACTGAATCTCTTATAACTAAAACAACGAGGCCTAACCTATGCGATCCTGCACCCATCCTCACAATCATTCTTACCGCTCCTCCAGCACTTTGTCCGTTGTTCTCTTTGCCTCGATCTATTGCATGGCCGTGGCAACGGCGCTCTTTGCTCAAGCCCCGGCTTCCCAAACCCAGGAAAGAGAACTGGCTGCAACTTTAGCCAAAGCCACAGCCGTGCGTGATAACTTCGTCGCACGCATTCACGCGAACGGGTTCAGTTGTCCAATACCCGTCCCTACTATTCTGGTCGAGGATGTCCCATCGTTCGGGCAGTATGACAACAAAACAAACGTTATTCGCACCTCTGATTGGACCTTGCTCAATCCCCAAGAGAGGGCTTTCTTTTTTCAACTTGCCGGTCCTGGTGCCAAGGAAGCCGACGTGCGCGCCAAGTTCGAACAGGGAGCTCATGGCTGGATTTTCATACATGAGCTAGGCCACTGGTGGCAGGCCTGCCGGAACGTTTCGTTCAATCGCGACCACTATCAGGTGGAATACGGAGCTGACCGCATCTCGCTGGCATACTGGCGCGAAGTCGATCCAAATGTTGTCGGTACGATGATGCCCATCTTCCAGAATGTGCTTGCCAATGCACCCAACCCAGTTCCCGCCGGTGAGGATGTGGAGACTTATTTCAACAAGCACTATGAGGAACTCGGGCCGAGTCCCGCGTATCCCTGGTTCCAATCCCGCATGAATGTCGCCGCGTACGAAGAAAAGCCTACGCCCACCTTTGCTCAGACTCTTCTAAGCGTACCCGGAAATTAAGATGTAATTGCTGGCCAGGGTGAGAAGCGGCGACCTGCATAAACTCCACAGGACATACGAACTCTCGCCAGAATCCTCGCCCTCTGCTCCGAAAGATCGGTTGGGCGCTAAAGCAGTTTCTTGAGTTTCAAATCATGTGAAAGCACCTAACACTGAGAAGCTGGCTAGTACGGCACTCCAAGAGAGTGCAGGGCGTGAAAGGGGTTCTGGAGAGTCGCGGGCACGTGAGAATAATTCTCGAATGACGTATCAGGCCAATGCGCTCATCGAGGAACCATTGGTTCATGTTCCGGATGATGGTCGGCAACTCTTCCGCTACGCGCCCGAACCGCCAACGAGAGTAGGGCGCGGGTAGCCCGTCATTCGAACGCAACCCGGACATTTGGAGTCCTCCACGAAGCTCAATGGGTGCCAAGGCGATTTTAGCGATCATTTAGAAACCCGGGCTACCTAATCATGCCTCAAGGCGGTCACAGGATTCATCTTCATGGCCTTGAATGCAGGCAGGTAGCCTGCCAGCGTGCCCACCAGCAGCATGGTTAGCGAAGCGACTGCAAGAGTCACAGGATCGGCGGGAGAGAGGCCAAAGATCATATGTGCGATCAGGCGAGTCGCGGCAAGCGTAAAGGGAATTCCTGCAGCGATGCCTGCCAGCGTTAGCACGACCGCTTGTTGCAGAACCAGTTGCAGAATGCCTCTGCGCTGCGATCCCATCGCCATGCGAATTCCAATCTCGCGGGTTCGCAGTGTGACGGCGTATGACATCAGGCCGAAGAGGCCAAATCCAGCTACAAGCAGCGCGATAGAAGCAAAAAGTGTAGAGAGTGTCGCCGACATCTGCTCATAGACAAAGGAGCGCTCGTTTTTATCTTCGAATGTAGTAATGCCGGTCGCGTACTCGTGGTTAAAGGACCGTATCTCATCCACAATGGCCTTGTTGATTCCGGTTGAGGCGGAGCCACGCAGCAGAAGTGTTCCTCCACGGGCAAAGTCGCGGAGCTGAAGGGCTGACGTATAGATGACAGGCGCATTGCCGTCGCGAATGTCCAGAATCCGCGCGCTTTGAGCAACCCCTACAATCTCAAGATCCTGAAAGTCTGGTTGAACGCCAAAACGAATATGTTTCCCGATGGGATCGCCGGTGGGAAAGAGTTGCTTTGCAATGAGGCTATCGATGATCACCACCGTAGGATGTTGTTTGTCATCGAACCATGTAAAGTCGCGGCCCGACATCAGGGGAATCGCGAGTGTCTTGAAGAAGCCGGGGGAAACGGCTGCGAGGGTTGCAGTGCTGTTCCCCGCAGGGTTGGGATCGGATACGGCAGAGATCGTCTCCTTCCAGCCGCCGTCGCCGTTTGGCACGGAGAGGTTTGAAAAGGCGGCAGACTTGATCGATGGCAGGTT